>DASUGE010000586.1:0-12527 GCA_036274215.1 Polyangiaceae bacterium
CACGCGCTGCTCGAAGGCGTGCCCGGCCTCGGCAAGACGATGCTCGTGCGCACCCTGTCGCAGACGCTCGGTCTCGACTTCTCGCGCATCCAGTTCACGCCCGACCTCATGCCTGCCGACGTGATCGGCACCGTCGTGCTCGACGAAGGCGCCCAGGGCGGCAAGGTGTTCGAGTTTCGCAAAGGACCGATTTTCTCGAACCTCGTGCTCGCCGACGAGATCAACCGAGCCACGCCGAAGACGCAAAGCGCCCTGCTGGAAGCGATGCAGGAGCACCGCGTGACCGTCGGTCGCACGACCTACGAGCTTAGTCCGCCGTATTTCGTGCTCGCGACGCAGAACCCGCTCGAGATGGAAGGCACCTACCCGCTGCCCGAAGCGCAGCTCGATCGCTTCTTCTTCAAGCTCGATGTGCCGTTCCCGAGCCGTGAGGAGCTCCACGGCATCGTCGACCGCACGACGACCGACGCCGCACCGGAGGCGCGCCGCGTCGCGAGCCGCGAGGACATCGTCGGCATGCAGGCGCTCGTGCGCCAGGTGCCGGTCGCACGCCACGTGCAGGACTACGCGATCCGCGTGCTCCAGGCGACCCACCCGAGCGGCGAGGAAGCGACACCGCTCGTGAAGCGCTACGTGCGCACGGGAGCGTCGCCGCGCGGCGTGCAGGCCATGTTGCTCGCCGCGAAGATCGGCGCGCTCTTCGCGGGCCGCTTCGCCGCGTCGATCGACGACGTGAAGGCGGCAGCGCCGCCGGCGCTGCGTCACCGTCTGCTCATGTCCTTCGAAGGCGAGGCGGAGGGCATTCGTCCCGACGTCATCATCGCCGAGGTATTGTCGACGCTCGCGTCGAGCAAGGCGTAGCGTCCCCCGCTCGGTCCGATGGGCATCCTGGAGCTTTTCCAGCGTAAGAAGACCCCGCGTGGCGAAGCTACGCGCGTGGAGCTCTTCGACGACGAGTTCCAGCGCAAGCTCGAGATGCTCGCGCTCGTGAGCCGGCGTGTGTTCACCGGTCGGCTGCGCGCCGAGCGCCGCAGCAAGAAGAAGGGCAGCGGCGTCGAGTTCGCCGATCACCGCGACTACGTCCCGGGCGACGACATCCGCTCGATCGATTGGAACGTCTACCGGCGCTTCGGCCGCTTGCTCGTGCGGCTCTACGAGGAAGAGGAAGACCTCTCCATCTATTTTCTCCTCGACTGCTCCGCGTCGATGGGCTTCGGCGGCGGGCAGAAGTTCGATCAGGCGCGCCGGCTCGTCGCGGCGCTCGCGTACGTCGGGCTCGCCAATCTCGACCGCGTGACGATCGTGGGCGTCAACGACGGCGTGCCGGAACGCCTGCCGACGACGCGCGGAAAAGGCCGTATTTTCACGGTCTTTCGCTTCCTCGAGAAGCTTCGACCGGGTGGCCCCACCGATCTCGGCGAAGCGCTGCGCTCGTTCGCGGCGCAGCACAAGCGCCGCGGGCTCGCCGTGCTCGTGAGTGACTTCTACGATCCCGCGGGGTTCGAGCACGGGATCAACGTGCTTCGCTTCGAAGGCTTCGAGCCCTACGTGATCCACCTGGTCGACGAGCGCGAAGCGGCGCCCCCTCTCGACGGCGACCTCTTGCTCGTCGACTGCGAGACCGGTGACGAGCGCGAGGTCACGGTGACGCCCGCGGTCCTCACTCGCTTGAAGACGGCGTTCGCCGACTACCGAAGCAACATCGAGCAGTACTGCACGGGAAAGCACGTGCCGTACCTCGCCGCCGACGTGAGCACGCCGTTCGACGAGATCGTGCTGCGCGCGCTCCGCCGCGGGGGCTTCCTCAAATGATGCTCACGGGCTTGCCGCTCGGCACGCTGCTCGCGATCTTCGGGGGCGCCGCGGCGTTCACCGTCGTGCTCTACGTCCTGCGGCTCCGGCGCCGCCCGGTGGCGGTACCCTTCGCGCCGCTCTGGCACAGCGTGCTCGGCGATCGCGACGCGAGCCGGCTCTTTTCCCGCCTCCGGCGCTGGCTCTCGCTCCTTTTGCAGCTCGTCTTGTTGGCGCTCTTGGCGTTCGCGCTGGGCGATCCGCGTCCGACCGGCAGCCTCGGCAGTGGCCGCAACGTCGTGCTCCTGATCGATGCGAGCGCATCGATGCAGGCCACCGACGAGAAGCCGACCCGTCTCGAGGCGGCGAAGGCGAAGGCGCGCGAGCTCGTCCAGGGTCTCGGTGGGAGCGATCGCGCGCTCGTCGTGCAGATGGGCGACGTCCCCGTGCCGCTCTCGACGCTGAGTGACTCGCCGAGCGAGCTCCTGCAAGCGATTGCGCGCGTGAAGGCGTCGGACACCCGCGCCAGGCTAGGGCGGGCACTCGAGCTCGCCGGCGACGCCCTGCGCGGCGCCGGGCGCGGCGAAATCGTCGTCCTCAGTGACGGCGCGCTCCCGGAGCCGAGCCCGCCACCCGATCTCGGCGGGGCTCGACTGAGCTTCGTCCCCGTCGGTAAATCCGGCAAAAATCTCGCAATCACGGCGTTTTCGGTGCGGCGCTACCCGCTCGACAAATCGCGCCTCGAGGTGCTCGCCGAGATCGCGAACACGAGCACGGAGCGCGCCGAGGTCGAGCTTTCGCTGTGGGGCGACGGCGCCATCATCGACAGCGAGCGACTCCACGTCGAGCCGGGTGCGCGCCTGTCGCGCTTCTTCAGCGACGTGGGCGGCACGCGGCGCGGGCTCGAAGCGCGACTCCGCTATGCCGACGGCACGCGCGACGACTTGCCTGCCGACGATCGCGCCTACGCGCTCGTCCCGGAGCGCCGCCGCGCGCGCGTCCTCGTCGTCACGCCCGGCAACACGTACCTCGAGGCGGCGCTCCTGCTCGACGAGTACCTCGACGTGACCGACGTGAAGCCGTCGGCCTACCCGCCACCGGGACGCTTCGACGCGACCATTTTCGACGGCGTGGCGCCGCCACCCGCCCGCGACAGCGGCGGCCTGATTTACCTGAATCCGCCCGCCCAAGGCAGTCCCGTCAAGGTCGGCAAGGCGATCAGCGAGTTCGGGTTCGACACCTGGGACAGGAAGAGCCGCGTGCTGCGCTTTGCAGCGCTCGGCGACGTCCAGGTCGCCGCCGGCCACGCCTTCGAGCCACAGCGCGACGACAAGGTGCTCGGCGCGAGCGACGACGGTCCGATCATGGTCGCGGGCACGCGCAGCAGCCGCCCCTTCATCGCGCTCGGCTTCGACCCCCGGCAGAGCGACCTCGTGCTCCGACCCGCTTGGCCGCTGCTCGTGCTGAACGCCATCGATTCCTTCAGTGAGACCGACGCGAGCTACCTCTCCGCCTACCGCACCGGCGAGGTCTGGCGCGTCCCCGTGCAGGAGGGCGCGCGCGAGGCCGAGCTCACGCTTCCCGACGGCACGCGACGCCCCGTCCCGGTCCAAGACGGACGCGCCGTCACGTTTGGCGAGCGAGCGGGCGTGTACAAGCTCGCCACGGGCGCGGAGGAGACCCGCCTCGTCACCGAGTTTGCCGCAAACCTTGCCGACCCCGACGAAAGTCAGATTTTACCACACAAGACGTTGAGCGTGGCGGGCAAGGTCGCGCCGCCTCCGGAGCCGGGCGGTGGCGGGGTGCGCCGCGAGCTCTGGCTCCTCTTGGTCGCCGTCGCGCTCTGCCTCTCGCTCGTCGAGTGGTTCACCTATCACCGGAGGATCACGGTGTGAGGTCGCGCGCGCGAGCCCCCTGGATCCTGGCGGCCATCGCCGTCGGCCTCGTCGTGCTCTTCGGCGTGCGCCGGGTCCTGCAGGCGACAGCCGGCGGCGTGCTCACGTTCACGTACCACGGCAATCACTACGAGCTCTTGTCGCCGCGTCTGCTCGGCGTGCTGCTCGTCGCGCCGCTGCTCGTTCTCGTGCTCGGACGCTCGCTCGCCGATCTGCCGCTCGTCCAGCGCCTGCTCGCGCTCGTGGCGCGCATCGCGTTCGTCGCGCTGCTCGCCCTGTCGCTCGCGCGCCTCGTGCGCACGGAAGATGCCTCGAACATCGCGCTCGTGCTCCTCATCGACGTGAGCGACTCCGTACCGGAAGAAGCGCTCGCCGACGCCAAAAAAGCCACCGAGCGCTACTTCGCGCAACGTGGCCCGAAGGATCGCGTGCGGGTCGTCACGTTCGCGGCGCGCCCGCACCTCATCGAGCTCGAGAAGGACGGCAAGCTCGTGTGGCCGGCGTCGCTGCGCCACGGCCCGCGCGGTAGCCCCGCCGGCGCGACGACGAACGTCGAAGGCGCGCTCCAGCTCGCCTACGGCTTGTTCCCTGCCGGCAACCTGAAGCGCGCCGTCGTGCTCACGGACGGCGCCGAGACGGAGGGCGACCTCTTGGCGGAGGCCGGCCGGGCGCGCGAGCTCGGCGTGCGCCTCTCGGTCGTTCCGTACCGGCATCCGCCGCCGCCGGAGGTCGCGGTCGTCGCGCTGCGCGTCCCCGACAAGGTGGACGTGGGGCAAACCTTCGATGTCGCCGCCGACGTGTACGCGAGCCGCGCCACGACCGTGCGCGCCCGCCTCTACCAAGGCGAAACCTTGAACGGCCTGGAGGGCGTGCGCGAGGCGAAGCTCGCAGCGGGCATGAACGAGCTCACGTTCAAGTCCGTCGTGCGCGTGGGCGGCGAGCTCACCTACGAGCTCAAGCTCGAGCCGCTCGGACCCGACGAATTCGCCGCGAACAACAACTACGCGGCGACGCTCGACGTTCCGGGCCGCCCCGCGGTGCTCTACGTC
Source organism: Polyangiaceae bacterium (assembly GCA_036274215.1). GTDB lineage: Bacteria > Myxococcota_A > Polyangia > Polyangiales > Polyangiaceae > PMG-095. Next base: position 4,736 of record DASUGE010000586.1, read on the forward strand.
GAAGGTCAACCCTCGCGCGCGAGCTACCTCTCGAGCGCGCTCGGCGCCCAGCAGTTCGAGGTGGACGTGCGGGCACCCGGCGCCTTCCCGGCGTCGCTCCGCGAGCTCGAGCGCTACGACTTCGTGATCGTCTCCGACACGCCGCGCGAGGCGTTTCCGGCAGCCGGCCAGGAGCTCGTCGAGAAGTACGTGCGTGACCTCGGCGGCGGCTTCCTGTTCGCGGGTGGTGACGCCGGTTTCGGCCTCGGCGGCTGGGCGCACACGACGTTCGAACGGCTCCTCCCCGTGCGCATGGACGCCGAACGCCGCAAGGAGATGCCGGACGTCGCGATGGCGCTCGTCATCGACCGCTCGGGCTCGATGACGGGACTCCCGATGGAGATGGCGAAAGCCGCCTGTATCGCCACGCTCGGTGCGCTCCAGCCCGACGACATGCTCGAGGTGATCGCGTTCGATTCGGCGCCCACGCGCTACGTGAAGCTCGGCCCCGCGCGCTACCGGAGCCGCATCCAAGCCGACGTCGAGCGCATTCAGCCCGGCGGCGGCACGGAAATCTTCTCCGCCATCGACATGGCGTACCAGGACCTCAGCGTCGTGCGCGCGCGGCGAAAGCACGTGGTGCTGCTCACGGACGGCCAGGCGGCGGAGTCGGGCATTCGCGAGCTCGTGCAGGCGATGGTCTCGGCGTCGATCACCGTGACGACCGTCGGGCTCGGCGAGGGCGTGAAGCAGGACCTCCTGCGGAGCATCGCCGACAGCGGTGGTGGGCGTTTTCACTACGTGCCGGACCCGAACAGCCTGCCGAAGATCTTCACGCGCGAGACCGAGCTCGTGTCGCAGCAAGCAGGCGTCGAGGAGTGGTTCCCCGTCGAGCAGGTCGCACCCGCGGATTTCTTGAAGGGCATCTCAGTGGGCTCGGCGCCGCTCCTCCACGGCTATGTCGCGACGGAGCTCAAGCCCGCGCCGGCCCAGCTCGTGCTGCAGAGCGACCGCGGCGATCCGATCCTCGCGCGCTGGCGTGCGGGGCTCGGCTGGGCGGTCGCGTTCACGAGCGACGTGAAGAACCACTGGGGCGTCGAGTGGTTACGCTGGTCCGGCTACCCGAAGTTTTGGGGACAGCTCGTGCGCGAGCACATGCGCGTGAAGCGCCGGCACGAGCTCGAGATGAAGACGACGCTGACCGGCTCGCACGTGCGCGCGACCGTCGACGCCTTCACGACGGACGAGCGCTTCGACGACGGGCTCGAGTCGAAGCTCTTCGTGAGCCCCGCGGGCAAGCCGAGTGAGCGCAGCGTCCACCCGTTTCGCCAGGTCGCGCCCGGCCGCTACGAAGCGGATTTCGAGCTCAACGGCTTCGGCTCGTTCCTGCTCCGCGCGGAGCACGCGCACCGCGACGCGGACGGCACGATGAAGCCGTTCGCGACGAGCGCCGGCCACGTTTCGAACCCTTACCCGCGCGAGTACGCGAGCTTCGAGCCGGATCTCGCGAAGCTCACGCGCGCCGCGGCCGTGGGCGGCGGCGCACTCGACCCCACGCCGGCGCTGCTGTTCGACCCGGCCGGAGAAAAGGTGAGCACGAGGAAAGATCTTTGGGATCGTTTCCTGCTCGCGGCGTTCGTCGCGTTCCTGCTCGATCTGTTGCTGCGGCGTGTGCGCATGTTCGATCGCAAGGCGGTCGTGGCGCGGCGCCGCTGACCGCTCGACCGCCGGTCCCACGGGCGGATCCGGCGGCATTTTGCTCGGGTTCTAGGCGCCTTTTCGAGACCACTACCCTCGGGTCGTACGTGGTGTACCGTCTCGGCCGATGGCTGGTCGAAAACGCATCGGCTCGCAATCGGTAGGGTTGTCCCTCGGGCTCGTCGCGCTCGCGCTCTCGCTCGGAGCGTGCGCCACGGCATCGAACACCCACGAGAAGAGCCCCGCCGACGAAAGCGCCAACGAAAGCTCGAGCACGAGCGACGACACGGGCGACGAGCCGAGCAAGCCGGCTCCGTCGACGAAGAGCAACGTGCGTGAATCGGCGGGCGACGCGAAGCGCGACGACGCCGCGCCGCCCAATCAGGGCGACGACGTCCACGCCGTGCTGCAGCTCACGGTCGACGACGCCGAGCTCGACCAGTACCTGAAGCTCGGCGAGCCGGGCCGCTTCCCGCTCAAGATCGCCGGCAGCGCCGTGCCGCAGAACGTCGAGCTCATCAAAGCGACCAAGCCCGTGGTCGTGACGACGCCGCCCTCCAGCAAGAAGGACGCCGTGCTCGTCGTCACGGAGATCGACATCAAGGGCACGGATGCCACCGTGAGCTACCGCTACGATGTCGAGGGCATCCGTGGCACCGCTTACTTGAAGAAGACCGCGCACGGCTGGGAGCTCACGCGCAGCCGCATCGTGGAGCACTGATCGCGGGCGTTCCCGCAGAAAATCCTCCGCCCCCCGCGCGGAGCTACGAGAAAAGCATGATGAGATCGCAGTTCCGCTTCTTGGCCCAGGTCGGCATCGGAGCGCTGCTCGTCGCGAGCGGCGCGTTCGCCCAGCAACCGGCACCCGCGCCCGCGGCACCCGCGCCCGTGGCACCCGCGCAACCGACGCCTGCCCAGCCTCCGGTAACGCAGCCTGCGCCCGCCCCCGTTCCGGTCGCGCCGGCCCCCGCCGAGCCGGCCCCCGTCGCTCCTGCCGCGCCCGCGCCGGCGGCTCCGCCGTCCATCGTGCTCGCGCCCCCTCCCGAGGAGGAGACTCCGCCCGCGCCGCTCGCCGCGCCGGTGCTGCACGGCCTACCGCCCGAGGTCGACGCGCTGCCCTGGTACGACACCATCGAGTTCCGCGCGTTCGTCGACGGCTACTTCAGCATGAACTGGGCGCTTCCGAAGCCGCAAGCCGACGCCAATCAGCTCGCGCGCGCGTACGACACGTCGAACGGCTTCGCCTTGAGCTGGGTCGGCGTCGATGCGACGTACCCGGCCGAGCCCGTCGGCGGCACCGTGTCGTTGCGCTTCGGCCCCACGGCAGAGCGCATCGCCAAGAGCTGCTTCGGCGGAACCTGCGACTCAGAGGTCGGTCTGAGCATCGTGAAGCAGGCGTTCGCCTCGTGGCGACCGCTCGACGCGCTGAGCTTCGATTTCGGAAAATTCGACACGATCTACGGCGCGGAAGTGGCCGAGAGCCAGGACAACATGAACTACACGCGCGGCATCGTGTACTGGTTCACACAGCCGCTCTTCCATACCGGCCTCCGCGTCAACGCGTCGCTCACCGACAACCTCACGTTGCGCGGCTTGGTCGTGAACGGCTGGAACAACACGCTCGACAATAACCTCGGCAAGAGCTTGGGTTTGCAGCTCGGCCTGAACCTCCCGCGCTCGAGCGACGGCGGCACGCTGCTCGCCGCGTCCGTCGGTTACCTCGGCGGCCCGGAGCAGCCCGACTACGCGACCGTGCAGTGCAACCCCGACAATCAGTATTTCAACCCGAGCGACCCGAGCGGGTGCTCCCCCGGCGCTCCGGGCGGCGGCCCGACGAGCGGCACCGTCGATCGCGCGAGCAACAACACCAAAGGGCTCCGGCACCTGATCGACTTCGTCGCGACGCTCACGCCGCTGGAACAGCTGATGATCCAGGGGAACTTCAGCGTCGACATCGAGCGCGTGCGCGACACGGTGGATCCCACGCGCTTCGTGCAGCACACGTGGTGGGGCGCCATGCTCGGCGCGCGCTATTCGTTCGTCGAACAGTTCGCGATCGCCGCGCGCGGTGAGTACCTTTCCGATCCCGACGCCTACGCCACGAACGTCGCGACGATCTTCGCGCCAACCGACGGGGTCACGGCTCCGCCCAAGAACCTGAAGATCGCTTCGGCCACGCTCACGCTCGACTATCGTCCGGCCGACTACCTGATCCTGCGCCTCGACAATCGCATCGACTGGTCGAACCTGGAGATTTTTCCGAAGTCGGTCCGCGATCTCACCGGCACGATGCCGACGACGACGCTCGGCGTCGTCGTGACCACGAACTAGAACCGCCTCCGGGAGCCGAGCGTCATAGGCCCCCGCTGGCGCCGGGTGCTATAGGTACGGCCATGGCGAGCGCGAACGATCGGATTCACGACCTCGAGCAGGCGATTGACGGCCTGGTGCGGGGGTACGAGAGCCCGCTCGAGATCAACAACTTGGGCAGCGCCGCGCTGCCCAACAAGCGCGCGGTGATTCAGGCCCTGAGCCACCTGAAGCCCCTCGTCTACATGGGGTTTTACAGCCAGCGCTCGCTCAACAAGTCGAACCTCCGCTACGGCCTCGCCGAGCACGCTTATCCGGCCTACGAGCTCTTGTGCGAACAGATCGAGCGCGCCGTCAGCTACGACTCGAAGTACCACGGTGCTCCGCCGCGCGCGCCCGAATGGCCTTCGGACGTGACCTTGCGGCTGCTCGACCAGCTCACGGCGCTGCGCTCCGTGCTCAACGCCGACGTCGTCGCCGCGTACGCCGGTGACCCCGCCGCCCGTAGCCTCGAGGAGATCGTCTTCAGCTACCCGACGGTGGAAGCGATCACCACGCACCGCATCGCGCACGCTCTCCACCGCGAGGGCGTCCCGATCATCCCGCGCATCATGTCGTACCACGCGCACGAGCGAACGGGCGTCGACATCCACCCCGGGGCCACGATCGACGCCGGCTTCTTCATGGATCACGGCACGGGCGTCGTGATCGGCGAGACCGCGACCATCGGGCGCAACGTCAAGGTCTACCAGGGCGTGACGATCGGCGCGCTCAGCACGCGGCGCGCGGAAACGCAGCTGCCCCTCCCACCCAAGCGTCACCCGACGATCGAAGACGACGTCACCATCTACTCGGGTGCCACCATCCTCGGCGGCGACACCGTGATCGGCAAGGGCTCGATCATCGGCGGCAACCAGTGGATCGTGAAGTCCGTCCCGCCCGGGTCCAAGATCTTCGGCCGTGCGAAGGAAGGCGAGTGAACGGCGAGCGGACTCACGATGCCTGGCTCGTCGATCTCGACGGAACCCTGTATTCCCAACGTCCGGTGCAGCTCGCCATGGGCGCCGAGGTGGCGCTCTTCGGCTGGCGCGTGGCACGCGTCCTCGGCCGCTTCCGGCGGGAGCAGGAGGAGCTTCGAAAGCTCGAGCTCGAGGGAGATCCGTTCCTGCTCCAGGTCGAGCGCACGGCCGCGGCGCTCGGCGTGAGCACCTCGCTCGTCGAGGCCGCCGTTCGGAGCTGGATGATCGAGCGCCCGGGCAAGTGGCTGTCGCTGTTTCGGCGCCGGGAGCTGCTCGAAGAGATCAAGAGCTTCCGCGCCATGGGCGGCCGCACCGCGCTCGTCAGCGACTACCCGGCGCGTCGCAAGCTCGACGCCCTCGGCGCAGGCGCTCTGTTCGACGTCGTCATCGCCTCGGGCGAGCCCGACGGACCGCGACGCTTGAAGCCGCACCCGAGCGGCGTGCTCTGCGCGGCCGGCGCGCTCGGGATCGACCCCTCGCGCTGCCTCGTGATCGGCGATCGGGCGGACGCCGACGGCGCCGCTGCAAAGAGCGCCGGCATGGCGTTTCGCCTCGTCGGGTGAAGCCGTCATGAAGCTCCTCGGCGAAATTCCGCGCGTTTCCGGGCTCACGCGCAGCGAATTCGACGAGCGCTTTGCGAGCCGCGACGAGCCGGTCGTCATCACCGGCGGCGTGAAGGCCTGGCCCGCCGTGACCCGCTGGAACATCGAGTATCTGTCGGCGCTCATGGGCGACACGGTCGTCCGCTACAAGCAATCCGCGACCCACCAGCACCCCGACTTTCACCAAACGACGCTCGGCGCCATGTTTGCGCGCGGCCAGTCGCGCTTCTCCGAGCTGCTGCGCGCGATGACGACGGGACCGCGCGAAGAGCGCTCGCACCGCATCTTCACGGGGGACGAGCAATTCGTGCTTCAGAAGCGCAACGGCGTGACCACGCTCACGCCGGAGCTCGAGCGCCTTTACGCCGATGTCGAGCTGCCCCCGCTGTTCGACCCCGAGCGCCTCTACTCGGTGTGGGCGTGGTTCAGCGGACCCGGCGTGCGCACGTGGCTCCACTACGACAACAACGGCTGCCACAATCTGAACGGCCAAATCCTCGGCACGAAACGCTGCCTGCTGCTTTCGCCGAGCGAGCTCGAGCGCGTGTATCCGTTTCCGCCGGGCGGCACGAATCCGGCGCACAACTGCGCGGCCGTCGACGTCGATGCGCCTGATTTCGGGCTTCATCCACGCTTCGCCGATGCAGGAGCGTGGAGCGCGGAGCTCGGCCCCGGGGATTTGTTGTTCATCCCCGCGTGGTGGTTGCACACCTTCGCCCACACCGGCGACCTGAACGCGAACGTGAACTTCTGGTGGAAGCCCGAGCGCGCGCGGGAAAACGACGTTTCACGCTGGCAGCAGCGCGTCGACGCGAGCACAGCCGCCCGCAACGGCTGAGGGCGCAACGGCCGAACGGCGGGACCAGCACCCGCAAAGCGGGTGAGCCGCGGGCGGCGGTGGTCGCCGCGCTCCGGGCGGCGATGGAAGCGGGCTAACGGCGCAGCTTCAGGGGCAGAAGCAGAGGCGGAGGCAGGAGAGAGGGCGGGGGGCGGAGGGGGGACTTTATCCCCGCTTCTTATGCCACGCTTTTGGCTGCAAGAACGCCCGAATCCCATAAGTAGACAGCGTCGACCCAATGCCCGAGTGGCGGCGGCCGGTCCAGGGCAGGCGCGGGCTCACGCGGTCGCAGGCGTTGATGTAGACGCTGCCCGCGTTGACTCGCGCGAGGAGACGCTCGGCGCGCGGCAGATCGCGTGAGTAGACGCCCGCGGTGAGGCCGTACTCGGTGTCGTTCATGGCGGCGACGGCTTCGTCGTCGTTCGCGACTTTGGCGATGCCGATGACGGGACCGAAGCTTTCGTCCTGCATCACGAGCATGCGCTGGGTCGCGCCCGCGAGCACGGTGGGCTCGAAGTACGCACCGGGGCGCGCGGCGCGCTTACCGCCAATCAACAAGCGCGCCCCCTGCGCGACCGCGTCCGCCACCTGCGCGTCGAGCACGTCGAGCTGCGCGCGGCGGGCGAGCGGGCCGATGTACGTGTCCGGATCCTCCGGATCCCCCAGTTTGAAGCCGCGAACGACGTCGACGAACGCCTCGACGAACTCCGCCTCGACACGCTCGTGCACGTAGATGCGCTCCACCGAGCAGCAGCTCTGGCCGGTGTTGTACATCGCACCGTCGGCGAGGCTTTCGGCCGCGGCGCGCACGTCGACGTCGTCGGTGACGTACGTCGGGTCTTTGCCGCCGAGCTCGAGCTGCAGGCGGATCATGCGCGGCGCCACGCGCTCGGCGATGCGACGTCCGGTCCCGTAGCTACCCGTGAAGAACACGCCGTCCACCGGCTGCTCGACGAGCGCCGCACCGACCTCGCGCCCTCCCACCAAGCAGATGAAGACGTCCTTCGGTACGCCCGCCTCGTGCCACAAGTCCGCGATGCGCTGCCCGGTCAGCGTCGAAAACTCCGACGGCTTGTAAAGGACGGCATTCCCCGTGAGGAGCGCGGGGACGAACACGTTCGACCCCACGAACCACGGATAATTCCAGGCCGAGACGTTGGCGACCACCCCGAGCGGCTCCTGCCCGATGACCTCGTCGAGCGCGCCGTCCGGCTGATGGAACACCGTCTCTTCCGCCATCACCGCCGTCACGTGCTCGAGGAAGAAATCGATGCGCCCGCGGAGCGCGTTGAGCTCGTTCAGCGCTTGCTTGACGGGCTTACCCATTTCACGCGTCAGCGTGAGCG
>DASUGE010000587.1:0-15391 GCA_036274215.1 Polyangiaceae bacterium
GGGCGCGGGCGCCGTGACGAACCAGTTGCCGAGGCCGTAGCGCCAATAGAACGCGCCGGATGACCCGGCGGGAAGCGTGGGCTCACCGTCCGTGTGATCGACATCGTCGATCGCAATCGTCGACGCGCCGTCGGCTCCCGCCTCGCCCTGCGTGGCGCCGCCCGCGGGCCCTCCGCCGGTGCCTGCTGCCGGGACAGAGCCGCCGCTCCCGCCCGCGCCCGCGGTTCCGCTCGAGGTGCCGCCGGTCCCGCCCTTCGCACCGGTGTCGGCACCCGCCGACGGCGCGCCGGCCCGATGCCCGTTCGTTTCGCCATCATGGTGCGACGCGCTCTCTCCTCCGCACGCGCCCACGGCGAGCAGCGTCACGCACACGGCGAGCTTCGGTCCCACGCTCCGATTGTACTCGTCGGTGCCCCACCACGCCAGCGAGGTGAATCGTCGTTAGCCGAGTGCGGCGCGTCGCAAGCGGAGTGAATTCGCGATCACGGACACGGAGCTGACGCTCATGGCTGCCGCTGCGAGCATGGGCGACAGCAGAACGCCGAAGAACGGATACAGGACTCCGGCGGCGATCGGCACTCCCGCCGCGTTGTAAATGAACGCAAAGAACAGATTTTGGCGGATGTTGCCGATCGTCTTCTGACTCAGGCGTCGCGCGCGGACGAGGCCAGCCAGGTCGCCTTTCACCAGGGTGACCCCCGCGCTCTCCATCGCGACGTCCGTGCCCGTTCCCATCGCGATCCCGACCTCTGCCCGTGCGAGCGCCGGAGCGTCGTTGATGCCGTCGCCTGCCATGCCGACGACGTGCCCTTCCGCTTGCAGGCGCTTCACGTGCTCGGCCTTTTCGTCGGGCTTCACTCCGGCGACGACCTCGTCGATGCCGAGCTTGGCGGCGACCGCGTCCGCCGTCGTCTTGCTGTCGCCCGTGAGCATCACGATGCGCAGGCCCTCCGCGTGGAGCGCGCGGATCGCCGCGGGTGTGCTCGCCTTGATCGGGTCAGCGACTCCCAAAAAGCCGGCGAGCTTCCCGTCCACGGCCACGAGCATCACCGTCTGCCCGCCGGCGCGGAGCGTGTTCGCACGGCCGTCGATGTCGGCGCCGTCGTGCGCAACGTGCCGGAGCAGCGTCAGGTTTCCCACTGCCACTTCGTGCCCTTCCACGCGACCTTTCACGCCTTGCCCCGTGACCGACTCGAATCCCTCGCTCGCGGGAAGCGTGAGTCCCCGCGCCTCGGCGCCCCTCACGATCGCGGCGCCGAGCGGGTGCTCGCTGCTCCTCTCGAGCGCCGCTACCCAGCGTAAGAGCGCGCTTTCCTCGAAGCCCGGCTCCGTCCGAACCGTGACGAGCTTCGGCTTCCCCTCCGTGAGGGTGCCCGTCTTATCGATGACGAGCGTGTCCACCTGCCGCAACACCTCGATCGCTTCCGCGTTCCGAAACAGCACGCCCACCGACGCACCGCGGCCGGTGGCGACCATGATCGACATCGGCGTAGCCAGGCCGAGCGCGCACGGGCACGCGATGATGAGCACCGCGACGGCATTGATGTGCGCATGCGCGAGGCGCGGCTCCGGCCCCACGAGCGCCCACACGCCGAAGGTCGCGAGCGCTGCGACGATCACGGCCGGCACGAAGTAGCCCGAAACCGTGTCGGCGAGCTTCTGGATCGGCGCGCGACTGCGCTGCGCTTCCGCCACCATCGCCACGATGCGCGAAAGGAGCGTGTCCGCCCCCACCTTCTCGGCGCGCATCACGAATGCTCCCGTGCCGTTCACGGTGGCGCCCACGACGCGCTCTCCCGGACGCTTCTCCGCCGGCATCGGCTCTCCCGTCACCATCGACTCGTCGACGTGGCTCTGCCCTTCGAGCACCACGCCGTCCACGGGCACCTTCTCGCCAGGCCGCACGCGCAGTCGATCGCCGACCTGAACCTGCTCGAGCGGCACGTCCACTTCGCTGCCGTCGTCGCGCAGCCGCCGCGCCGACTTCGCCGCCATCCCGAGCAGCTCGCGCACGGCCGCGCTCGTCTGCCCCCGCGCGCGGAGCTCCAGCACCTGCCCGAGCAAGATCAACGCCACGATGACGCTCGCCGCCTCGAAGTAAACGTCGACGACCCCACCCTCACCGCGAAACGCCGCCGGAAACAGGCCGGGAAAGAGCGCCGCCACGAGCGAGTAGCCGTACGCCACGCTCACGCCGAGCCCGATCAGCGTGAACATGTTGAGGCTTCGGTTCTTCACGGATTCGACGGCCCGCACCAAGAACGGCCACGCACCCCATGTACAGACCGGCGTCGCGAGCAGGAGCTCCACGAAGACGCGCGTTCGCAGGTCGAGCCCGAGAGACGCGGCGTGGCCGAGCACCATCTCACCCATGGTGAGCGCGAGGAGCGGCGCGCTGAGCGCTGCGGCGACCCAGAAACGCCGCCGCATGTCGCGAAGCTCGGCGCTCTCTCCCTCCTCGAGCGTCGGCGCGACCGGCTCGAGCGCCATGCCGCACTTCGGGCAGCTCCCCGGCGCGTCACGCAGCACCTCGGGATGCATGGGGCAGGTCCATTGCGTGGCCGTCTGCGGCGAAACCGGGCGACGAGGAGCCTCCGACCCGTGCACGCCGCGCACATGTTGCGCGCCGTGCACGTGTTGCGCGCCGTGCACGGGCTGCATCGCGTGCCGGTGTTGCGCGGGGTTTCCGCTCGCCGCGCGGGCGTCGAGGTACCGGCTGGGCTCGGCGCGGAACATCTCGAGGCACCCGTCGCAGCAGAAAAGGTACGTGTTCCCTCCGTGCTCGAGGCGGTGCGGGCTCGACGTATCGACCGTCATGCCGCACACCGGGTCGACGCGCGCACCCGCGTCGCTGCTTGCTGTCGCAGCCCCGTGCTCGCCCGCGTGCGAGTGCGGATGGCTCGGCGTTGCCATGACTCACTAATGGGTCCGCTCGAGCGAAGACGCCACCCCTCTACGTGGCGCGCTGCCTCGGCCACGCGGCCCGCGATGGCACGTTGTCTGCTTCGCTCGCGGTGGCGTGCCGGTGCGCCGGAAGGCGAGCGGGACGTAGAAAGCAGGACCATTTTGATCGCCCAAGCCGTGAGTAAAGCCGAAGGGAAGCTTGGCGTCCTCATACCGGGCCTAGGTGCGGTGGGGACGACGTTCGTTGCCGGTTGCCTGCTAGCCCAGCGTGGGCTCGCCGAACCGGTCGGCTCGCTGACGGAGCTCGGCAGGCTCCGGGTCGGCAAACAAAGCGAGGGCAGATTGCCGCGCGTGCGCGATTTCGTCCCGCTCGCCTCGCTCGAGGATCTCGCGTTCGGGGGCTGGGACATCTTTCCTGACAACGCTCTCGAATCTGCTCGCCACGCGGGCGTGCTCGAAGAGAGGCATCTCACCCCGATCGCGGAGGAGCTCCGCGCCGTCGTTCCCATGCGGGGCGCGTTCAATCCCGAGTACGTGAAGCGCCTGAGCGGGACGCACGTGAAGCGGGCGGCGACGAAGGCCGACCTCGTCGAGCAGCTGCGCGACGACATTCGCAAGTTCAGACGAGAGCAAGGCGTGACGAGGACGGTCGTCGTGTATTGCGGAAGCACCGAAACGTACCTCGAGCGCGCCCGCTGCCATCAGACGATGGTCGGCTTCAACCGTGGGCTCTTGGAGAACGACCCCGCGATCTCGAACACCCAGCTCTACGCGTGGGCATGCCTGCAGGAGGGCGTCCCCTTCGTGAACGGGACGCCGAACCTCGGGGCGGATTTTCCCGCGGGTCTGGCGCTCGCGCGCGAACGTGCGGTCCCGCTCGCCGGCAAGGACTTCAAGACCGGGCAAACGCTCGTGAAGACCATTCTCGCGCCGGGCCTCAAGGCACGCCTCCTGGGTCTGAACGGTTGGTTTTCGACGAACATCCTCGGCAATCGCGACGGCGAGGTGCTGGACGACCCCGCGAGCTTTCGCGCCAAAGAGGTGTCGAAGCTCGGCGTCCTCGAACGCATCCTCGACCCGCAGGCGAACCCGCGGCTCTACGGGAACATCCACCACAAAGTCAGGATCGAGTACTACCCGCCACGCGGGGACGCGAAGGAGGGTTGGGACTCCATCGACCTCTTCGGGTGGCTCGGATACCCGATGCAGATCAAGGTCGATTTCGCGTGTCGCGATTCGATCCTCGCGGCTCCGCTGGTCCTCGATCTCGTCCGCTTCATCGATCTCGCGCAGCGCGCGAACCTCGCGGGGACGCAAGAGTGGCTCAGCTTCTTCTTCAAGTCGCCGCTGACGGCTCCCGGCTCCAGCCAGGTGCACGATCTGTTCGTCCAGAATGCGATGCTGAAAAATACGCTGCGCGCCATGATGGGCGCGCCGCTCGTCACGGAGCCGGGCCCCGAGTTTTACGAATGAGAGCCGGGCGGCTCGGTACCTTCGTGCTCTACGCGCTGCCGTTCCTCGGCGTGGGCATCGGGTACGCCTTTTTGGGCCGATTTGCCGGCCTGCGCCCGGCGCACGTCTCGGACTTCCGTGACCTCGAGCAGCGCCTTTTTCCAGTGCGGCAAGGCTTGGAGGTGCACGCGTTGAGCGAGGTCATCGCGAGTCGTCCGAACGTCGTGCTCGACGTGATCTGCGGGCTCACCTACTTCCTGTTCTTGCCCGAAGTGTTCGGCTTCGCGGTCTTTCTGTTCTTTCGCTCGCGGCGGCGCATGCTCGAGCTCTCCGTCGGATTCTTGCTCGTGAACCTGCTCGGCTGGACGATCTGGGTGCTCTATCCGGTTGCGCCACCCTGGTACGCGGACCTGCACCCGGACGCCGCCCAGATTTTCACCGCGCCGGCGAATGCGGCAGCGCTCGAGCGCGTCGATACGTTGCTGGGTATCGCCTATTTCAAGAACTTCTACGCGCGGAGTGCTTACGTGTTCGGCGCGTTTCCGTCGCTGCACGTCGCGTACGCCGTGCTCGTCGCGCGCATCACCTGGTCGCTCGGCGGCGGACTGCGCGCGCTCACGACGGGATTTGCGCTCGTCATCGCCTTCGCCGCGGTCTATCTGCGGCATCACTACATTCTCGACGTGCTCGCGGGCGGCGTGTTGGGCGTCCTGGTCGCGGCCGTCGTCTCGCGCCGGCCGGTCGGCGAACGTCGCTGGGAGCTCGCCGCATGAGCGAGCTCGTCCCGCCGCTCGCGCTCGTCGCGCTCGTCGGAGTTGCGGTTCTGCTCTACGCTCGGCGAAACCGCGTCGAATCGCCGTTTCACGACGAGGAGATGGATCAGCGTGGTCAAGGCGGGCTCTCGACGCCTGGCCTCCGCCATTTCTTCGCCTGGCTCGTGCGCCCGCTCTGGCGAGGTCTCGCGCGCCTCGGATTCCCGCCCGACGTTCTCACGACGCTCTCGCTCGCCATCGCGCTCGGAGCGGCGGCCGCCGTCGCCGCGGGAAGGTTTGCGCTCGGCGGCTGGCTGCTGCTCGGCTCCGGGCTGCTCGATTTCTTGGACGGACGGGTGGCGCGGGCCGAGAACGTCGCGACCCGCCGGGGCGCCGTGCTCGACTCCGTGCTCGACCGCTACGTCGAGAGCGCGTTCTTGATCGGGCTGTGCTGGTACTACCGTGGACATTGGCCCCTCGCGGCGGGCCTGTTGGCGCTGAGCGGCTCGCTCCTGGTGCCCTACGTGCGCGCGCGGGGCGAGGCGCTGCACGTCAGAGTCGACAACGTGGGGCGCATGCAGCGCACCGAGCGCGTGCTCTTGCTCGGCTTCGGTACGGCGTTGAGCCCCGCGGTCGATCACTGGGTCGAAATGCGTCACGGGTTCATCGCGCATCCGCTGACCGTGGCGGCGCTCGTCGTGCTCGCGCTGACCTCCCATCTGTCGGCGGCGCAGCGGATGCGTCGCGTGCTGCACGAGCTCGACGAACGGGCCGACCGCGGCGACCTCGCGCGACCGCTCAAGAGCATCGCCGCCAACGCCGCGGCCACTGTCGTCGATTTCGGCGTTGCGAGCGCCCTGTACTTCTGGTTCGGGCTACTCGGCTACGCCGCGACCGCTGCCGGCTGCGCCGTGGGGGGGCTCGTCTCCTTCACCCTGTCGCGGGCGTGGGCGTTCGACGCGACTCACGAACCCGCTCACCGGCAGCTGGACCGCTACGTGTTCGTGTCTGCCGTGACCTTGGCGCTCAATGCCGGCGGTGTGGCGGTGCTCTCGCTCCTTGGCCCGCCGTTCGTGGTCGCTTGGCTCATCGCGCGCGCGGTCGTCTTCGGTTGCTTCAGCTATCCCGCGCAGCGCGACTTCGTCTTCGTGGTTGCTCCGCGCCCTCGGCCGCGAAGCTCGCTGCCGGAGCGGGGATTTTCCGCGAACGCGCCACGTTGAGCCAAATTGGTGCGAGCGCCGCGAAGACGAGCTGCCGAAAACGCTGCAGCAGCACGAGCGTGACGCCGACGGAAGGGCTCATCCCGAGCGCTGCGGCGACGAGCGCTTGGCCACCTTCCTGCACGCCGAGCTGACTCGGAATCGAGGAGAAGACGAGCGAAAGGCCGATCGGCACGACCGCGAGCGCCGTGGCGTCGGCCATGCTGTACGGGATCCCGAGGAACCCCAGCGCGAGGTACACCTCGAGCAGGATCACGGAGCGACCCAGCACGTGAGTCAAGGTGCCGAGAGCGAGACGTAAGCCACCGCTCCGCAGCATCACGAGCACCGTCGCGTCGACCGTGCGGCCGAAGGATCCGTCCCGGTACTCCGAGCCGAGCATCCGCGACAGGACTGCCTGGAGGCGCCGTCCGATGCCGGCTCGCACCGCGACCCACAGCACGAGCAGGGTCACGAGCAACGTGGCGAGCGCCGCAGCGGCGGCCCCGAGCGACAACGCCGCGGGCAACGGCGTCCCCGAGAGCGCGATCGCCGCGCCAGCGAGCAGCAATAGTCCGTTCGAGGCGTTGTAGAGCGCGCGATCCACGACGATGGCAGCGACGCCTTCCGCCTTCGCGTCTTGCTCGAGCCAAAGCAAGCGTAGCGGCTCGCCCGCGAGGCCGAAGAACGGCAAGATCGCATTGGCGCTCGAAGCGACGAAGCGGCCCGCCAGGGCCCCGAGCGGCCGCGGTCGGCTGCGTGCAGGCAGCAGCAGCGCCCACGGCCAAGCGCTGATCGCCGTTCCCGCGGCATACGGAAGCAGCAGCCATGCCACGCGGGGTCCGACCTGTCGCAGCTGTGCCCCGATTTCTGGAAGGCCAGCGCGAGCCAGCGCGAGCCAGAAGAGAGCGATACCGACGACCAAAAACGCTAGTGCGAGGCGCGATGGCCGTGGTCTTTTGGCCGCGGCATGCGGCGTGCTTGTCCGGGCTTCCATGAGGCGCTCGCGCATCCGGCTGCTCTACGTGCAGCCGTCGCCTTTATTTGGCGGGGCCGAGCGGCAAGCAGCGGAGCAAGCTTCGTACCTGACGGACTTCGGCGTCGACGTGACCGTCATGGCGGGTCCCGGGCAACCGGTCGTCGACTGGCTGCGTGAGAACCACGTCGCCAAGGTGATTCGCTCGCCCCATTTTCCGGGTGGCGGCTCGTCGCGGCTCGGTTGGCGGCGTCTGATCCTTCCGTTTCATTTCGTGAATGCGGGCGCGCGCGTCCACGCCGAGATTCTGGACGTCGTGCGAACGACGCCCGTCGACGTGATGCTCGCCTCGCTGCCGATCGCCTGGATCACGGCGACGCTGGTTGCGCGTCGAGCGGGAATTCCGATCGCATGGCGCGCCGGCGGGTACTACATCAACGTCGCCCAGGCAGCGGGGATGTGGGCGCTATCGCGCTTTTTGCGACCGGATCTGCTCATCAGCAACGGCAAAGCCGTCGAGAGGACGTTCCATCGTCTGATCCCCGGCCCCGCCGCGATCCTGCCGAATGGTGTCGATACGCGCGCCTTCAATCCGCGCGCCGGAGACGTGTCGCGCTATCGACCGCCGAGCGCGGGCACGGTGGTCGGGTTCGCCGGACGTCTCGCGAGCACGAAGCGCCCCAAAGACGTGATCGAGCTCGCGGTCAGGCTCGGACGTTCCCATCCCGACACGCGCGTGCTCATCGCGGGTGACGGCGAGCTACGCGCGACATGCGAGCGTCTGGCGTCCGAGCGCGGCGCGAGCAACGTCACCTTCCTCGGTTACGTGGCCGATATGCCGTCCTTCTATGCAGCGTGCGACGTCGTCGTCTTACCCTCGCGCTCGGAAGGCTCGTCGAACGTGATCGCCGAGGCGATGGCGTCCGGGAAGGCGGTGGTAACGAGCGATATTCCCCCGCTGCGCGAGCAGGTGGAACCGGAGGTCAACGGCCTGGTCTTTCCCGTGGGCGACGTGGCCGCCCTGACTCGCGCGGTGGAGCGGCTGCTCGCCGACCCGGCCCGCCGCCGAGCGCTGGCGGAGCGCGCGCTCGAAGCGGCGAGCCAAAACACGCCCCGGGCGACCGCAGAGCGGCTCTCGTGGATGCTCGAGCGACTCGTGGCCGAGCGTGACGGCAAGCGTGCCCGCTCGGCGCAAGAGGGCCGGTTAGAAAATGCCGGCGCGCGTGCCTCGACGGGGCACTGAGGGCTTGGGACAGGCTTTTCCCGCGCACTCGCGCCCGAGATCGTCGAGATACGGATTGTAGGCGTACGCGGTGGCGACGGGTCGCCCCGCCGGAAACCACGAACGGTAGTTGCCGAGCGTGGAGAGCGCGGGATCGAGGAACCAGTCGCCGCGCGCCTCGTCCGCCTTCAGGGCCCAAGGCGGACGCACGCCGCCGGTGTACTCGGAGCCGTTCATCCAGGCAGCCAAAGACCGCCCGCGCCGGCCGGCGCGCGTGCCCGAGTACGCGAAGGCATCGCTCTCGCCTTGTTTCCAGAGTCGCCCGCGTTCCGATGCCGGGCTACGGCGCGGCCACAGTGTTTCCCGCAGCGAGAGCAAGGCGTAGCGTTCGAGAGCAGCCGCTCCCGGCGGCGTGAAGGGCGTCGTCGCGCGTTCCGGCACGAACCAGCGGTCTGCGCCTACGACGCGGTCGCGCGCGCGTAGCGCGTACATGCCATGACCACCCGACTCCACCTTGACGAGCGGCCGCTCCCCCGCCGCGCGCGCCACTTCCGCCCCGCGCAGCGCGACGTAGCTCTTGTGCGCCTTGGTCTCGACGAGCACCAAGCGACCGGGACCGTTCGTCGCGCCGCCTCGCTCCACGACCAGAAGCAGGACCTCGAGATCGTTGTCGTGACAAAGGTAGGGCAGGCACAGCGATTCCCAATCTCGCGGATAGAACAGCGTGTAGGTGAGGAACGCGTGCGTCGCCGTGAGAATCGCCGAGCCGTAGACGACGGGCCTCGTTCGCGAGAACGCCGGCGTCGTGTGGCGCCAATTGTCGGTCGCGTCCCAATTGCCGTCGAAGTCGACGGGTAACGGTCGGTCGCGCTCGGGGTGCTCGCGTGACGTGCGCTGGAGGAACACGGGCGCCCAGCGCGCCGAAAGCCTCGCGGCCTCGTTCTCGAGCTCGGCCCCACCCGGCGACGACAGGGCCGGCAGGACAGCTAGCGGCAAGGGCGGGCGATCCGCGGCGTCCGCAGAGGGGCCAATCGACAGCGCGACGGAGAGACAAAACGACCCGAGCAGGCGACCTTGGGACATCATCGTCAGAACCGCCACGTCGCGGTCGCGCCGAGCTTGCGCGTACTCAGGCCCAGCCGGATGAGAGGTGACAGCCCCGGCGCTTTCGCAGCACGCGGCCAGAGCAGGAGCGCCACCCCCGCTCCGATACCCACCGCCCCGACGCCCGCGAACAGCTTGCTGTCGATCGGCAGCACTCTCGGGGAGTCGATGCACGGACCGCGACAGTCCCAGCGCGGCTCGCTCGAGCTCGCGACGGTCGCATGCCGCTGCGCGCTGAGGCTTCCCGCACCGCTGCCTCCTGCCCCGATCCCGAGGAATGTGGGGACTCTCAGCGGAGCTCGCGGCTGCGCCCGCGTGACGGGAGCCGCACGCAGCGCAAACACGTGGCGTGGCGCCCCGTGTTCGGCGTGCGCTCGCGCGGTCCACGCGAGCACGGCGACGCAAACCCCAGCCGCAACCCTCCCTCGCCTCTCGCTCGAAGCACGGCTGCTCTCGTTAATCCTGCTCTTCGTAACCAACGGCGTGCGCGATCGCACCGAAGCTCGGCTCCGGACAGGTCACCGTAACAAACCTTCGCGCGTCCCCGCTGGACAACGTACGACGCGACGCGGCAGTGCCGCTCAAAGGCACCCTGCTCGAGCACAGCGACCAGTCGCGACAATTTGCGACTGGTATGATGAGTTCCTAACCACGTTCGATGTGCAGGTGATCGCTGCAACGGGCTGCTTGCGTGGCGTCGATGGTCCTTCGGCTGACTATTGCCGAGACACGCGAACGGCCGGCGTCCAGGCGCGGCCCCCGTCGCTCCGCTCGAGCCGAGCACGAACGTACCCTTCGTCTCCGATCGGAGAATACGAGGCAAAGGTCGTCGCGCCTTGGACCGTGACTCGTTCGAGCTCGCGACCGCCCGCGCCGATGAAGGCGACCGCCACCCCGGACTGAACGGGCTCGACGCGGTACGCCGCGGGAGTCACCTCGATGCGGCGCAACTCGACACCCGTCGAAGCGTAGAGATCTCCGCGGGCGAGTGCCGCGCAGAGCGCTTTCGCATCGGGGTGATCCGCAAACACCTGGACCCAGCCTTTGCCGGGCAAAGCAAGCGGATTGCCCGAGGCACCGATGCGGTGAACGTCGTCGACGGCGACCCCCATGTACTCGGCCCCTGCCGTCAAAGCGCGGTCCCACAGCTCTTCGTGTGAAGGATGCTTGGCGTCGCCCGCCGTGTGCACGTACGGGTGGCCGCTCGCGATCTCGAGGAGTGAGGCGTCCCTGGCGTCGAGGACATCGGTTTCGGAGAGCGCCCAGTCGAAGTTCGGATGATTGACGATGGCGACACCGCCTTGGGCGGCGACACGAGAAATGGCGGTCGAGAGCGCTGCGGAAGTCGTCCGGAAGGCTCCCCCCGGGATCTTGTGGCGCGTGCAGAGCGCGTTCACGTGAACCTGGCGGCCGCCGCCGGTCATCGTGATTTCTTCGCCAGGGATGAGCACGAAATCCGGGTCGTGGAGCGTTGCGTAGCGCGAAGGGTCGGAGAGAAGGCCGTGGTCGGTAAGGGCGAGGAATTGGTAGCCGTGGGCCTCGTACCAAAGGATGGTCTGCTCCGGCGTGCTGTGTCCGTCGCTCAGCGTCGTGTGAGCGTGAAGGTTCCCGCGCTGAAATCGAGCGGCTTCGAACGTTCGCGCAAAGTAAGGCCGAGCGCGAATCGGAGCAGCTCCTCGGCTGGGTGCTTCGCGAGGAGCGGAGCGTGCCGGGCGATTGGCGAACAAGCCATGGAGCACGACGACGAGTCCGAGGACTAGAGCCGCCGCCGTCGCAGGCTTCCCGTATCTCGGCATCCTCACGTCAACGTAGCGCCCAAGACCGCGTCAGACGAGAACGCGGCCGCTCGGCTGAGGATGGCACCATGGGGCAGCGTACGAAAAAAAGCTGCAAACGTCGATCAGTCGCGGCTAGCCCCTCAGGGCCGCGACGACCCAGCCCGAGGCGCCGCCGCCGAGCACGAGCCAGGTCGCGTTGACCTTGAAGCGCACGAGCACCAGAGCGGCAACCGTCAAAAGGAGGGCCGTTGGCACGTCCACGACGGCAGCGCGCGCGAGCTGTAACGTGACGACGAGCATCAGCGCCACCGACGCGACATTGACGCCGTCGAGAAAGCTGCCCGCGACGGGCGATGCTCGGAGCCGCGGAACGAGGGGGCCGCTCAACGCCACGAAGATGAACGCGGGCAGAAAAATGCCGGCCGTTGCGACCAACGCGCCACCCGGTCCGGCCAACACGTAACCGATGAACGTCGCCGTCGTGAAGACCGGACCCGGAGTCACCTGCCCCACCGCGATCGCATCGACGAGCTGCCCTTCGGTGAGCCAGCCGCGGTGTTGGACGAGCTCGTCGCGAAGGAACGCGAGTAGCACGTAGCCGCTCCCGAAGAGAACCGAGCCGACCTTGAAGAAGACCCAGAACAGGCCCGGCAGCGTCACCGCACCGGCACCGACGGCAGCGGCGGCCGCCGGCAGCGCAGGCGTGAGGGCGGGAAGGCGACCGTCGACCTGCCGTCGTGTCACCGACACGCGCGCCATGAGGATCGCGGCGGTCCCCGCGCCGAAGAGCACGAGGAGCTCGTTGATTCCAGCGGCAGCGAGCAGGACCGCGACGCCGCCGAGCGCGCGCAACGGCCCGGTTCGAGCAGCTTTGGGCGCGAGGCGCCAAATCGCCTGCACGACGACGGCCAAAATGACGGGCTTGACCCCGTAGAGCAACCACGCCGCGGCCGGCACCGAAGCATAGCGAACGTACGCCCAGCCGAACGCCGCCGTGATCAGCATCGCGGGAACGATGAAGAACGTGCCCGCGACGATGAGGCCGGCCCAACGCCGGCGTTCCCAACCGATGTGAATCGCCATCTCCGTCGAGTTCGGGCCGGGGATGAGGTTCGTGGCGCCGAGTAAGTCGAGGAAGCGTTCCTCGGTGAGCCAGCGGCGGCGGCGCACGACCTCGTCCTCCATCATCGCGATGTGCACGGCGGGGCCGCCGAATGCCGTCGCTCCGAGCCGCAAGAAGAGAACACCGAGCTCCCGTAGCGTCGTAGGCGGCTCTGCGACCGCAGAGGCGTCGGGCTCCGCGCTGCGGCGCGCGTCCGTCATGCTGGCCGTTCTTTCGGCGTTTGGCGGCGGGCCGCCACGAGAAAGAGAGGCACCGACGCCAGTTGCGCGAGCGCCGAAAACGCGACGACGGCCGCGAGCGAGCGCTCGTAAAGGAGCCCCATGACGACGCTGCCCACCAGCCACCCGACGCCGTAACCCGCATAAAACAGCCCGAACGCGAAGTTGCGCTTTCCCTCCGGCAAGAGGCCCGCGATGAGCGCCTTGAACAGCGTGTCCTGCGTCGCGTAGCCCACACCCCAAAGCGACATGCCGACGAGCGCGAGCGCCGAGCCTCCGAAGAACACGAACGGAGAAAACGCCGCCGACGTGACGACGCCCACCAAGACGACCGGGAGGCCGACGCGATCGTAGAGCCGACCGAAAACCAGGCTGGCGACGATGCCGACGACCGTCGAGATGGCGAGGACGATCGGGATCCACGCTTCCGAGAAGATGCGCTGTCGCACCAGGTGAAACGAGAGCAGCTCGAAGCTCACGAGACCCGCCGCAAATAGCGCCGCGGCGACCATGTTCAGAAAGTAGGCGCTGGTGAAACCCTTCGCACGTGCAGTTCTTCCGCGCTCGAAGTCGGACGGAAGCGGGAAGACGACGCGCGCAGCGGTCAGTGAAGCGAGCGCCAGCAACGCCGGCACGAGCAAGAGCGCGTAGGCGAGCGCGTAGCTGCCGTGCTTCGAGAGAACGAAGGCCATGAGCAGCGGGCCCAGGGTCGAGCCGGTCTCGTCGAGCGCGGAATTCAGGGCGTAAACCCAGCCCGTGCCGAGCGTGTCCGTCGTGTACGAGAGCATCGATTCGACGGTCGGCTTCCGAAGGGCGCGGCCGACGCGTTCCGCCAGGATGCAGGCGGCCGCCAGCGGGAAACTCCCGGCGAGCGCGAGCGCCGGCACTGCGAGCAGATTGATCGCGTACCCGATGAAGGTGACGAGCCAGTACTTGCCGGTGCGGTCGCTGACGAAGCCGGACGCGGAACGCAACGCGTACCCGAGAAATTCGCCGACCCCAGCCACGATGCTGATGGCCGCCGCGCTCGCCCCGAGCGTCGCGAGGAAAGGGCCGTTGATACTGCCGCCCCCCTCGTACGTCGCGTCGGCGAACAGGTTCACGATGCCCATCGTGAAGACGAACCTGAACGCCGTTCGTGCCGGCCCCGACAGCGGACGTGTCATGGGGAACGACGCTGGCTGAGTCGATGATCCAAGGACGGTGCGCCTGCACCGACACAGAAGAGAAAAGCGGAAGCGCACAGCATCGAAAGATCGGTGCGTGCTTCGTGCAGCATGGCAAAGAGCCCGGATTTCGCGCCGGAGGGACCTGAGAACAAAAAGTATCCGTGCCCGATGAGGGTGGGGAGCTTCGTCGAGGCGATCGCGACGAGCATGTCGATGACGAGCGGGACCGCGGCGAGCCGCGTCAGGAGTCCGAGCAGCACGAGCGTTCCACAGACCGTCTCGACGACGCCCACGAAAGGCCCCATCACCTCGGGCGCGGGAATGCCGATCTTCGCAAAACGCCCCGCTCCGAGCGCCGCCGGGTAGACGAACTTTTGGAGTCCTTCGGACACGAACACGACGGCGACCGCGATGCGAACGAGTACGGTCGCCGCCGGCGCCGTCGTGCCGAGCAGTCGGCGTAGCGGCGTGCCATCCTCGGTCATGGGAGTGACCTTCGTGTACGATAACCGTAAAGTGCCTGCAAACTGCGGAGCGGAGAGCGCGGGA
This sequence comes from Polyangiaceae bacterium, assembly GCA_036274215.1. Classification (GTDB taxonomy): domain Bacteria; phylum Myxococcota_A; class Polyangia; order Polyangiales; family Polyangiaceae; genus PMG-095. The sequence goes on from DASUGE010000587.1 coordinate 14,447, forward strand.
GACCGCACCGCGTCGGGTCGATAGGTTCGGCTTCAGTAGTGCAGGTCGATCGACAGTGTGGCAGCTCGCGACAGGTGAAATCTGGCGTCGCTCCAGCTCGGCGGTCCGATCAGCGGGCGCTTCGTCGCCTTCGACGGAAACCCGTCCGGTCCCGCAAACAGACGGCAGACGAGCGCCCCGTGCGTGCTGCGGAAGGTCGAGACGTGGACCGTCAACGTGCTCGTCGTCTCGGCGCGCGTGAGCGAGCTCGAGCTGAGCAAGAGCAGGAACCACAGGAAGGACCGCGCGCGTCTCATGTTTTTCTCCGATGTGAGGGGCCTTCATGGTGGTTCGGCCTCGGCGACGGCAAGCCGAGAATGAGCTCGATGGCTGGGCCGAGTAGTGCCGCGAGCTCGGCGACTGATGCGGACGCAAGCGGTTCGACGCGAACGATGTAGCGAGTCAGGAAGAGCCCGGTCACCTGAGCCCCGAGCAATTCGGCTCTGAGCTTGCCGTTCGACGGACCGAGCGCGCGCGCCGCCTCTTCAGTGACAGAACCACCGAGGAGCGCACGCAGCTTCCGAAGCTGCTTCGCGTCGGTCACCGCGGTGCGCAGGATGGCCGCGACGGCTTGCTCGTTCTCGACGAACACTCGCTCGAGGTAGTAGCGCACGACCCTCTCGCCGAGGCCGGGACTTCGGTCACGCAACACCTGGCCGAGGCCGTCTGCGATGGTCGATAGCTCGATCGCGCGCTCGAAGAGCTGGTCTTTCGAGCCGAAGAAGTAGCTGACGAGCGCCATGTCGACGCGCGCACGGGCCGCAACGGCTCGGAGCGTCGTGCCCTGGAAGCCCTTTTGAGCGAACAGACCGCGAGCGGCGCTCAGGATGCGCGCACGCGTATCGCCGGCAGAGCCTGTGCGTCGACCACGCGTCTTCGCGGCCGTCACGAGTCGAAGCTCGCCTT
>DASUGE010000588.1:0-7376 GCA_036274215.1 Polyangiaceae bacterium
GACTATCATGCGGCTTTCGACGCCTACCGCACGGCGTGGTCGCTCAAGCAGACGTTCGATATCGCGTGCAATCTGGGGCGCACCGAAGTCGAGCTGTCGCTTGCGCGCGACGCGGCCGAGCACCTCGACTACTGCTTGCGCACCTTCTCGGTGAGCTCGCGTGGCGAGGTGCGGGACGCGAAGCAGCGCTTCCGCGATCTCTTCGTCCGCGTTCGACGCGAAGTCGCGGCACTCTCCGTCGAAGCGCACCCGGCGGGCACGGAGATCAGCGTGGACGGAGCCTCCTACGGCCTCGCCCCGCTCGGCCACGAGCTGTTCCTCGTTCCCGGCGAGCACCGCGTGCGCGCGCATCTGACCGGATTCGAGGCTCAGGAGCGCATCGTGAACGCCGAGGCGGGGGGCGCCGTCAGTCTCAGCCTGACGCTCGAGCATGCGCCGGCTCCCGCGGTCGCGGCGGCACCGGTCGCGCCGCCGCCGCGCGACGAAGCCCCGCCGTCGCATGGAGTCGAGCCGCGCACGCTCGCGCTCGTCGCGGGCAGCAGCCTTTCGCTCGTCGCGTTGGGCATCGGCGTGGGGTTCGCGCTCGACGCGAACGCGGCGCGCGAGGATGCGAAGAGCCTCGGCAAGAAGATCCACGCGAGCCCCGCGGGCGGCTGTATCGCTCCCGAGCTCCCCGAGTGCCAGGAGCTCCGGACGCTCGTGAATCGGCAAGGCGACAGCCGTCATGCCGCCGACATCGCGCTCGTCACCGCCGCCGCGGTGGAGGGCGCGACCCTGCTCGCATGGCTCGTGATCCCGAGCCTCGCGCCCACGAAAAAAGCCGGGGGGCTCCGCGCGGTTCCGCTGCTCGGCCGGTCCTCCTCGGGCATCCTGCTCACGGGGGCGTACTAGGACTCGAGGGGGCGGGGTGCAGAAAATCGCGCGCAACTCGCCCCGCGGGGGGCCGACCGGACGTACCGTGCAGACGCTCCTGACGGCTTGTTGCTGGCTGCTGTCGGCTTCGACTCTCGCGCTCCCGCTGCGAGCGCAGCCCGGCCCCGCCGCGCTCGAGGAGGCTCGCTCGCTGTTTGCCGACGCCACCGCGCTCGAGGCTCAGGGTGATTACAGAGCCGCCGCCAAGAAGCTCGAGCGCGCGCTCGCGATCAAAGAGACACCCGGGCTTCGCTATCACCTCGCTCACTGCGAGGAGCAGCTCGGTGCGCTCGTCGCAGCCGGCAACGACTACGACCGCGCCGCGGAGCTGATCCGCGCGGGCGCTTCGGCACCCGACGTGGAGCCGCTGCTCCCGCTCGCGGCCGACCGGCTCGCCTCACGCGTCGCGCGACTCGAGATCGTGGTGCCCGCCGGCGCTCGCGCGAGCGCCGAGCTCGACGGTGTGGCACTGCCGGATTCCGCGTTCGGTGCGCCCGTGAAGGTCGACCCCGGCGCGCATCGACTGCTCGTGCGCTCTCCCGGGCAGCCCGATTTCAGCGCGGATCTCAGCTTTGCCAGCGGCGAGCGCCGTACGATCAAGGTCTTCGTCGAAGCGACTCCGCCTCCGCGCGACAGCTCGCCCGTTGCGCCGCCGCCGTCGCACCGTTCCGAGCAAAGCGGGCTCGGCGGGCGCGGCGTGGTGTTGCTGAGCGAGGCCGCGCTCACGCTGACGGGCCTCGGGCTCGGGGTGGGCTTTCTCGTGGCCCGTGGCAACGCCGCCGAGCGGGTGGGGCATGCGCAGTCCGCAGTCGATGCGGCGTCTCCCGGCACGAACGGCTGCGGAGGCCAGCCCGCGCTGGCCGCGTGCACGGATCTCGAGCAGGCTCTCGACGAGCATTCGCGTGCTTCGACGCTGGCGACGGTAAGCTTCGTCGGCGCAGGCGTAGCCGCGAGCGCGCTGGTCATGACGTGGGCGCTCTGGCCGTCGTCATCACGCGCGACGTCGCTCGCGCTCCACCCGCGCGCCGCGGGCATCGAGCTCACGGCGCGCGCGTGGTTTTAGTGATTCGAGAAATCGAGCGAACGCGGGCTCAGCGCGGGAAATACTGGGTCGCGCGCTTCTGCCCGCGAGTCTTGATCTGCTTGCCGGAAACGAGCTTCTTCACCGGCAGATTGAGCTCGCGAGTCGACACACTCATGCCTTTGGCGATCTGCTCGATGCGCTCGCCCTTGTGAGTTTTGACGTAGTCGAGCAGGCGCTGAGTCAGCTTGACGATCTCGCCGGGCGGACGCTTGGCGCCCTTCGGCAAACGACGGCCGGCAGAAGCGGCCGTTGCGCGTGCACCACGCGCGGCTCCGCCCCTGCGACCCGAGGGCGTGCCTCCGAGCGCGTCACGCACGGTCTCCATCGCGGATTCGCGAATGAGGCCGGCCAGATCGCTCGCGAAGGCTTCCAGCATCCCCCGGATTTTTTCGTCGATGTCAGTCTTAGCCATGTCGGGCTGCATACCGGTGGGGCTCTAGGTCTGTCAACAGCAAAACCTTGCTGCTTGTACGTGACTTCGCCCCATGCGGCGCTACACCTCTCGAAAGGGTTCAGGTCGCGTTGGGTGCTCACCGCGCGATCACGGTCGCTTCGGATCGGCGCGAACGTGTGCGGAACGAGCGAAATGGACGCGTGCAAAAACGCGACACTCACGTTTTGCCAGCGTGCGTTCCGTGCCGTGTTTTTTCGCACGGCGCGCCGAAGCAACGTGAGCGATCTTCGGATTTCGGGCGCTCGCACCAACACGTCAAGTGCGAGCGAGCCAATACGACACACATCCCTATCCGAGACACGTTCGCTCGGTGCTCGCGTGACGTGGAGTCCGGCGTCCGTACCGCTGACGTTGGACGGGCCCTCGCATCGCCGGGCAGTCTCGGGTCGACGCCAGCCACGACGCTTCGTGACGAAGGCGGCCTATTTCGGCTCTGGTCGTGAAGTCGGCCGACCCCATGACGGGCGGACGTTCACTCACCTTCACTCACACTATTTTCCAAAATCTCGCGGTCTCTGGGATGCTACCGTTCTAGAGCGTCCGAGTGCCGATGACTGAGCCCCGCCCGCTCCTTGGAGGACGCTATAGCCTCGAGCGCCCGTTGGCGTCGTCGCCGAATGGTCACCGCTGGATGGCGATCGAGGCATCGAGTGGTCGACTCGTCGTCGTCGCGCTGGCGGAGCCGGGACGGCTCAGCACCTTCGGTAAGGGGGTCACGCACCGTCACCTCGTGACCGTGACGGAGGTGATGAAGGAGGTGGACCCGGCGGCGTTCCCGGCCGACGTGAAGCTGCCGATCGGGGCGGGCTTCGCCGTTGCCGATCACCGCCCGGGGCAAAGCCTCCGCCAAACGCTCGAGTCGGGACCGCTTCACCCAGCCAAAGCCGTGGCGTGGGCGCTGCGCTTGGCCGACGCGATCCATGCTTTGCACGCCGTGGGCGCAGTGCACGGCGCCCTTTCGCCGCGCAGCGTCATCGCCGTGCCCGAGGGCAGGGGGATCGCGCCGGTGCTGTCCCAGCTGATCGCGCCCCCCGTTGCCGCGTTCTGTCCGCCCGAGCGTTTGCGTGGCTCGCCGGAGAGCGCGTCCGACGACGTTTGGGCGCTCTGCGCGACGCTCTACGCGATGCTCACGGGTAAGCCGCCCTTTCCGGGCACGACGTGGGACGCGGTGCTCAAGGCGACGGCGGGCAGGCCCGAGCCGCTGTCCAGCGCTGGCGTGACCGAGCCGGTGCTGCAAGAGATCATCGCGCGCGGGCTCTTGAGCGATCGGCGCCAGCGCGCCATCGACCTCAACGATTTGCAGCAGGCTCTCGACGGTTGGGAACGCGAGCCGACGCGGATGCCGCCGCCGCGGCCGCCGCCGCGCGCTGCCGTGAAGGGGTTGGGCGATATCGTCGCGGGCGCCGCGTTCGGCCAGAACCGCGATGACGGCATTCTGGTGGACGACGCGTCGGTCCCCGACGACCAGGGCGCGCCACCCAAGAACGAGGTGGACATCGTCTCGCTCGAGCCCGCGAGCCTGCCGCCGCCCGTGGCGGTGACGGGGCCCGTCGCCCCGCTGGATTTGGCGGCGGCGCCCGGTGTGCACGTGGTCGAGGCGCCTGCGCGTCCGGCCGTACCGCGTCGGATTTCGTTCAATCCCTTCGAGCGAAAGACCTCCATCTGGCCCTGGGTGGTGGCGGCGCTCCTTGCCGGCGGTGGCGGCGTTTATCTCACGCTCGGTCCGAGCTCCGCGCCGGAAGCGGCGCCGGCCGCGAGCGCGCCGCCGCCCGTTCAGTACGCGCCGCCCAAGCCGACCGTCAAACGCAATGCGGAGGTGGTGCGCAACGAATGTGTCGCCGCCCACTTCCCGGCAGAGTCGTTCGAGAGCAACGCCGACTTTGCGTTCGTGTGCGAGGACGGCGATTTCCCCGGCACCGTCCGCCACCTGTTTTCGATGGCCGTGGAGCGTGAGCCCGACGCGGGTGCCGACGGCAAGGCTCCGCTCGCGCCGGACGCCGGGCTGCCCGTCGACGTGGTCCGCCTCTCGGGCGGGCGCAAGGCCGACGGCGGCGTGCGCGGCTCGGGGCTCGACTGGTACGAGCTGCCGGCGACGGCGATCATTCGTAAAGCGTGCTGCCCGAACTCTTCACCCGTGATCCTGCCGGAGCTCCCGGGCTGGTGCGAGCAGCTGCAATCGGTGGTGCGACGGCTGGCCGACGACAGCGCCAAGTCCGTGGACCTCGGCCCAGGCGCGCGCAGCTTCGACCGAGCCGTCGGCTGCCTGTTCGCCGGCCACGTGAAGAACGGTTACGGCTATTCGACGGCCCCGTCCCCGGCCAGTCGCGCGGTGTTCCAGCAGTTCCTGAGCCGCGCCGCGATCGCGAGCGCGAAGCGCTAGGGCGGGGGCGCCTTGGGGCCGCTTCGGTGTCTTGCTCGCCCCGCGCGCGCGGGGCAGGCTCGCTTGCGATGGCGCGGATCGTCGTGCTCGACGGGCACACCGTGAATCCGGGGGATCTCGGCTGGGAATCGCTCCAGGCGCTCGGCGAGCTCGCGGTTTACGAGCGCACGCCGCCCGAGTTCGTCGTCGAACGCTCGCTCGGCGCCGAGGTGCTCGTCACGAACAAGACGCCGCTCGGTGAACAGGTGCTGGCCGCGCTGCCCGGCCTAGCCGGTATCAGCGTGACTGCAACGGGGTTCAACATCGTGGACACGCGCGCCGCGCGCGAACGGGGCGTCGTGGTGTGCAACGTCCCGGCGTACTCGACGGCGAGCGTCGCGCAGCACACGGTTGCCCTGCTGCTCGAGCTCGTCTCGCACGTGGGACTCCATGCCGCTTCGGTGCGCGACGGAGAGTGGTCGCGCAGCATCGATTTTTCCTACTGGAAGCAGCCGATTCGCGAGCTCGCGGGGCAGACGCTCGGCGTCGTCGGCTTCGGGGACATCGGGCGCCGCGTCGCCGTGCTCGGACAGGCGCTCGGCATGCGCGTGCTGGCCACGCCGTCGCGTAGGCCCGAGCCGCCTCCGCCAGGAGTTGCGATCGTCGAGCTCGGCGTGCTCTTTCGCGAGTCCGACGTCGTGTCGTTGCATTGCCCGCTCACGGAGAGCACCGAGCGCCTCGTGCGGCGCGACCGGCTCGTCACGATGAAGAACGGTGCGCTGCTCGTGAACACGGCCCGCGGTGGACTGATCGACGAGGCCGATCTCGCCTGGGCGCTCGCGACCGGTGTCGTCGCCGGGGCGGCTCTCGACGTGCTGAGCGTCGAGCCGCCCCCGCCCGATCATCCGCTGCTTTCGGCGCCGAACTGCATCATCACGCCGCACCAGGCCTGGACGAGCCGCGCCGCGCGCGAGCGGCTCCTCGCCGTCACGGTCGCGAACGTCGGCGGCATCCTCGCGCGCCGGCCGCAGAACGTCGTGAATGGCTGACGACGCGGAGCTGCCGGCATTGCGGCCGGCGCCGCTCGCCGCCCACTACGTCGTCACCCGTGCCGTGCTCCTGCGCGGCCTCGGCTTCCTGTACGTGGTGGCGTTCGCCATCCTCGCCCGCCAGGTTCTGCCGCTCATCGGCTCACACGGGCTCTTGCCGGTGGCGCCGTTCCTCGCGCGCGTCTGGACGCACTTCGGCGGCGCGCCGGCGATCTTCCGGGTGCCGACGCTGTTCTGGCTCGGGTCTTCCGACGGCGCGCTCCTCGTTCTTTCGTGGGTCGGCGTCGTGCTGGGCGCGCTCGTGCTCGCGGGCGTCGCCAACGTGCCGATCCTCGTGACGCTGTGGGCGCTCTACCTGTCGTTCGTGCACGTGGGGCAGGTCTTCTATGGCTACGGCTGGGACATTCTCCTGTGCGAGGTCGGGTTTCTTGCCGTGTTCTTGGCGCCGCTCTGGCGACCGACGTTGCTCCACCGCTCGGAGCCGCCTCCCGTCGTCGTGATCGTCCTGTTCCGCTGGCTCACCTTCCGGCTGATGTTCGGCGCGGGGCTCATCAAGCTACGCGGCGACCCCTGCTGGCGCGAGCTTCGCTGCCTCGACTTTCATTACGAGACCCAGCCGAACCCGGGCCCGCTCAGCTACTACTTCCACTTCATGCCGGCGTGGACGCATACGGCCGGCGTCGCCTTCAACCACGTTGCCGAGATCGTCGCACCGTTCGGCGTGTTCGGGCCGCGCAAGGTCAGGATCCTCGCCGGCGCGGTCATCGTCCTCTTCCAGACGATCCTGATCCTGAGCGGCAACCTCTCGTTCCTGAACTGGCTCACGATCCTCGCGGCGCTGGCCTGCTTCGACGACGGCGTGTTCCGCCGGCTCCTGCCGGTGCGCTTCCGGCAGCGCGTGGCAGAGGTCGCAGCGACGCTCGAGCCGGCGTCACGCGCGCGCCGCATCGAGAGCGCCGCGATCGCCGTGCTCGTCGGCGTGCTGAGCCTCGGGCCCGTCGTCAACCTGCTCTCCGAGCGCCAGCGCATGAACGACTCCTTCAATCCCTTCGAGTTCGTCAACACCTACGGCGCGTTCGGCAGCGTCGAGCGCGTCCGGCACGAGGTCGTGCTCGAGGGGACCCGCGGCGATCCGCGCGACCCCGGCACCGTGTGGCAGGAGTACGAGTTTCCGTGCAAGCCGGGCGACGTGCGTCGCTCCCCGTGCCTCATCACGCCGTACCACTATCGGCTCGACTGGCAGATGTGGTTCGCCGGTCTCTCGAGCTTCCAACACGAGCCGTGGATCGTGCACCTCGTGTACCAGCTGCTTCAGGGTGAGCCGCTCGTGAAGACGCTTCTGGCGCACGATCCGTTTCCGCGCGAGCCGCCGCGCTTCGTCCGCGCGCGGCTCTACCGGTACCGCTTCGCGCCCGAGCACGCCGCCGGGCGCTATTGGGAGCGGGAGCTCGAGGACGAGTACCTCGTGCCCGTGTCGCTCGAGCACCGCGAATTTCGACGTTTTCTCGCCGCTTACGG
>DASUGE010000589.1:0-2811 GCA_036274215.1 Polyangiaceae bacterium
ATCCCAAGCCTCCTCCGGCGTCTCGATTAGCGCGGAGCATCGGACAACCCAAGCAGGCACAGTACGGGCCCTGTCACCGCTCGCGTCGCCGCTGTCAACCCCACCCCGCGGCGTTGTTCGCTGCCAACGACCACGGGGCGGCCACCGTAGTACCAGCAGGGGTACCAGCGCGCTTCCCGTTCCCCTCGCCCGATCACGAATCGAGCATGTTTTACGGTGCCGAGAGACGGACTTGAACCGTCGACACCACGCTTATGAAGCGCGTGCTCTAACCAGCTGAGCTACCTCGGCAAAAGCGAAAAGCGGGCGGAATATGGGCGGGGGGCGGGTACCCTGTCAAGCGCGAGCGGCCACGCGGCTCGGGCGGCGCTACGGGGCCGCGATCTCGAGGCCCTCTGCCCGGACGGAGAGGCCAAAGACGCGCGCGGCGTTGGTGGTCGTCGCGGCGGCGAGGCGGTCCTTGTCGGTGCCGCGGAGCTCGGCCAGGCGAGCGAGGGTGTGCACCACGTAAGCGGGCTCGCACTTCTTGCCGCGGAGGGGCACGGGGGCAAGGTAGGGGCTGTCGGTCTCGACGAGCAGGCGATCTTCGGGGGCCCATGCCGCTGTCTCGTGCACGCCGCGCGCGTTCTTGAACGTGAGGATGCCGGAGAACGACAGATAGAAGCCGAGGGCCACGGCCCGCTCCGCGAACGCCCGATCCTCGCTGAAGCAATGGATGATGCCGCCCACGTCGCGCGCGCCTTCGGCTTCGAGGATCGCGAGCGTGTCGTCCGGCGCGCTCCGCGTGTGGATGACGAGCGGCTTCTTCACGTGGCGAGCGAGCGCGATGGCGCGGGCAAACACGGCCTTCTGCACGTCGCGCGGCGAGTGCTCGTAGTGGTAGTCGAGTCCGACCTCGCCGACGGCGACGACCCGCGGGTGCGTCGCGAGACGAGCGAGCTCGTCTTCGAGCACGGCGTCGGCACTGCTCGCGTCGTGGGGGTGGATCCCGGCCGTGGCGACCACGTCCCGGCGTCTCTCCGCAAGCGCCACCGCGAACCGCGCGTGCTCGAGCGAGCCGACGCCGATGCACGCAAAAGCATCGACCCCTGCGGCGCGCGCCCGCTCGATGACGGCGTCGGCGCCCTCGGGAAAGCTCCCCGTGTCGAGGTGGCAGTGCGTGTCGAACAGCATGGCCGGGCCCCGGACGCGCCCGGTCAGCCGAGCAGATCGGCGAAACGCTCGCTGACCAGCACCGCCGCGGCGTCCGCCGCAGACTCGTCCTCGTAGCCGAAGCGGCGCTTGAGCTCCGCGAGCGCCTTCTGGGCCGCCGTGCGCCGCGCCTCGTCGAGACCGCTGCCCTCCTCGCGCAGGAGCACGACGACGTCGCGGCAGAGCTTCGCCACGGGTACGCGCCGTTCGGCGAACACTGCCTCGCGCAGGCGCTTGAGCTGGCTCGCGAAGATGCGGCCGTGGTCGAGCGGCTCGTCCGGGTGATCGATCGCCCAGGCAGCGATCGAGTTGATGAGCACGTTCCGGAGCTCCTTCGGGTCGTCGCTCGCACCGAGCAGGGCCTCGACCTCGCCCATCAACCGCTCGTCGGGCTCTTCGTATTGGCCGGTCATGGGGTTCCGGAGCTTCTCTTGCTTCACCCAGAAGCTCACGTGCGTCACGTAGCGCGAGAAGAGCTCACTATAGCGCGCCTCGTCGACTAGGCCGCTCGCCATGCGAAGCTCGTCCTCGAGCGCCTCGAGCAGCCGCTCGCGCAGCGTGCGCCGGAAGAGCTGGTGGTCGTGGTACCCGCCCGGCTGCCGCTCCTCCTCGAGGAAGGCGTATTCGCTTGTTCGCTCGCAGAGCTTGTCGATCTCCGTGAGCACCGCGAGCGGCGAAACGCAGGTGTATCGGGGACTTTGGGCCGCATCGAGCAGCACGCTGCGCATCTCGCGCGGGCTCGCGCCGACGCTACCCTCGAAGATCGGGTACGCGTCCCCCTCGTGGTAGATGCGCGGGATCGCGGCGCGGATGAGCTTCGCATCGTCGTCGTCGAGGTGGCCCGGCGTCGTGCCCGTCGCGTAAAGGTCCATCTTCTCGACAGCCGTGAGGTTCTCGACGAGCTCCCTCAGCGCACCCTCGTAGCGCTCCGCCGTCGGACGGCGCATGCGCGTCAAGACCGCGAACATGGCGGCGAGCTCGGTCGCGTGCGGGGCGACGTGCTTGCGCGCTTGGGGCGCGATCTGCGCGTCGTAAATCTTCTTCTCGTCGAGCCACGAGAGCAGATACGGCGCCCGTACGAGCTCGAGGCGCCCGCGGAAGCTCTCGTACTCGACGTGCTCGCGGAACGCGCCGAGGTGGATCTCGTTGGCGCTCCCGATGAGGACGCTGTTCACCTGCACGCTCTGCGAGCGGAGCTGCACCTCGCCCGTTTCGGCCGTGATTTGCAGGTATTTGAAGGCGTCGAGCGGGCGTTTCAGAAGGTCGGAGAACTCGAGCACTCCGCCCATCGCGTCGATGAGCTCGCCGAACACCTCGAACAGCGTGACCGACTGCAGTGCCGCCGGAAGCGCCGCGGGATTGCGATCGGCCGTGAGCTGCCGCTCCCCGGCATCCACCGAGAGCTCCGGGCCCACGGTGACGGCACCCACGCGGTAGCGGCGCGAGATGAAATAGCGCTCGACCTGGACGTGCCGGAGCACCTCGTCGAGCGCGCCGTCGTAGCTCGCGAGGAGCGAGTCGTAGACCTGGCGGCTCTTGTGGGAGAGGTTGCCCCGCAGCACCCAGTCGGGCGGTGCATCGTGGGACCCCGCCTCCTGGTACGACCGGGAGAGGAGCTTC
>DASUGE010000590.1:0-5430 GCA_036274215.1 Polyangiaceae bacterium
GAGCAGGTACCAAACGAAGACGGCAGCCAAGCCGAGCGCGTAGAGCCACGCCGCTTTCGCCGCACCGCGCACGAACAAAAGGCAAGGCATCGTGAGCGTGAAGAGCGAGCCGAAGACGGGCCAGTTGCCGTACAAGAACTCCCAATTGTTGGGCTCGAAGGAGAACGTGAGCGTCGTCTTGGCTGCGGCGATCAGACCCGGGACGTCGAACGAGCCCGGGCGCCCCGTGTCCTCGAGGATTTGCAGGCGCGCTGCGGCTTCCGGCGCCCACGGGTGCGACGGGAAGTATTTGTGCAGCATCGGGTACATCGGGTCGCCGTAGTAGACGATGTTCTTGAGCCAGTGCGGCGCCGTGACGACGAGCGGCAAGAGCACGAGGCCCGCGAACGCGACCGCTTCCCGCCGCGTGCGACGCCGTGCGAGCACGTAGGCCCCGCGCACGACAAGGGCCAACGACGCGGGCAGCACGATGGAAAGCGCCGTGTACTTCGTGAGCGTCGCGAACCCGATCATGAGCGAGAAGAGGCTGACCTCCTTGAGCTCGAAACGACGCCAGGCGCGGAGGAACGTGAGCGCGATCGGCAGCGCGAAATAGCCGGTCGTGCGATCGGCGCCCGCGTGCAGATTGAGGTCGTAGATGTAGAGACCGGGGAAGAGCAGCAGCGTCACCCAGGTAAGCCCCGGTCGCGAGCCGGGCACGAGCTTGCGCACGAGCACCGGGATCTGCGCCAAGGTCGCGAGGAAGATCACGAACTCGAGGTGTGCGCAGAGCTCGATGCGATCGAAGAGCAACGTCTGCGGGGTGAGGAACGCCCAGGCGTAGATGTAGCTCAACAGATGCGGAAACGCGGCCGGCCAGAACCCTTCGTCGAAGCGCGTCACGGCGCCCGTCAGCGCGTAGCGCTGCGCGATGGGCATGTGATACCAGCGCACGTCGAAGCTCACGACGTCGGGCGACAGGATCGTGAAGTACACGATGCCGAGCGCCAGCACGGCGAGCACCAGCACGGGCAGCTGCCAGACCGGTACGGTGAGCCGCGGTTTTAGCGTTCGCCGCGCGAATTTGAAGAGCTCACGCCCCCCGTAGCGATAGCCGAGCGCGGCGAATGCCACGGGCAGGAGCACGAAGGTCACGACGTTGAGCCCGTGGACGAGGCCGATGAAAAACACCGCCAGCCCGAACGCGCCGATGCCGAGCGCCAGGCCGAGCATCACCTGCTCGAGCTTCGGCAGCGCCCCGCGCACGATGGCTCGGAGGAGGGCATACCCACCGAGCTGGCAGGCGGCGAGCCAACTGAGCGAGCCGAACCAGCAGCCGAGGTAGTGCCAAAAGAGCCACTTCCGGAGCGCGTAGATCTGCTCGAGCCGGTAACCGAAGTAGACGAGGGCCGCGACGAGGGCGACCGCGAGCGCAAGGGACCGGTAGCGCTCGAGCCGAGACAGGACGGTCTGCATCCGGGGTCGGGGAAGCTATCACGGCGATTCGCCGCCCGGCCGGCAGCGTCTACCGCCTGCGCCGCAAGAGCAGACTCAAGAAGGCGAGCCCCAGCCCGAGCCCGCTGCCGTCCAGCGGTGCGCGGCTGCGGTCCCCTACCCTGCACCCACATCCGCTCGAATCGTTCGGCGCATCCGAGGTATCGGTTTGGTTCGCTCCGCCCGCGACGCTCGCTCCGCCACTGCCGGAGCGCCCGCTCGCGCTCGTCCCGGCGCCGCCGCTCATCGTCGCCGTGCCGCCCATCGCGGTCGCTCCGGTTCCGCCCGCGCTCGACGGAGCGCCTGCGGCGCCGCCGTTCTGAGCTGAACCGCCGCTTGCGCCCGTCGCTCCCGCGGCCCCAGCGCTCGCGCCGTTGCCGCCGTTCGCGGCCGCTCCGCCCGCGGCGAGCATGCCCCCGGCACCGGCCCCGGCGCCCGCCGCGCCGCCCGCCGTCATGGTCGCGCCGCCGTTCCCCGTCACGCCACCGGCGCTGGCTCCGGCCGCTCCGCCCATGCCGCCGGCGCCGCCCATCCCGCCGGCGCCCGCCATACCGCTGCCGCATTGAGCGACCTCGGGATCGACGGCGTCCGTCTTGTCGAGACCAAGGAACGGAACGACGAACGACGCGTTGAAGATGGCGTCGGACGGCCCGTGATCACCGCCCATGGACGTGAAGGCGTCGAGCACGACGTAGCCGCACGCGTTCTTCCACTGCTGACGCTTCGCTTGATGCGAGCCCAGCGTGACGGTGTCGGTCGACGTGGGCTCGCTGGCGAGGCCGAGGACGTTGGTCCATTCCTTGATGGCCTCGGTGTGGTTCTTGTAGTTGATGGTCGAGTCGCCGTCGCCGTGGAAGAGCTGCACGCGAGGGCGGTGACCCGTGTAGCCCTTGTCCATCGCGCGCACCAGGTCGCCCCATTCCTGGGCGGTGTGCGTGACTTGGCCGCCTGCGCACTGGCTGCTCCAGGAGCCGTCCGGATTGCCGACACCCCAGCACCCGGCGGGGACACCCGCGAACGCAGAGCCGCCCTTGAAGACGTCGGGATACACGGCAAGGAGTCCCTCGGTCATCATCGCGCCGGACGAATCGCCCGTGGCGTAGACGCGATCGGCGTTCGCCGAATACTTCGTGACGGTGTACTTCACCATCTGCGCGACGGCCTGCGTGTCGCCACCGCCGTCGTGGGTCATCGCTTTCGTGGACCCCACGTCCCAACAGTTGTTGCTCGTCTGGGGGACGACGATGATGAACCCGTACTGATCCGCCGCCTTGACGATGCCGCTCGCTTGGCCGAACACCGCGGAGGCGGTCCCGCCGCAATAATGGGCAAGGACGAGGATGGGCGGCTTCGCCGCAGGCTTGTCCGGGACGTAAATGTACATGCTGGCTGTCGCCGGCACGCCGCTCGCCCCCCAATCGTTCACCTTCTGCAGGGAAGCCGCCCGCACGGGCCTCGCGGCCAGGAGCGCCACCGCAGAAGCTAAACCACAGGCAACGGCAATTCGCACAACCACACCGTGGCAGTGGCGCGCACGTTCTGGATCCGTCGAGCACCCTCACATCCAGCGTCCCTTTGCCGCGGACTTCTCAGAGACGACCACGCGACGCCAAAAATGCAAGCAGCGCTCGGCGTGAATTGCCTGCTGGAATACCCGCAAAAGGTCCTTGTTCCGAGCCGGGTGTGCCGCGTCTGGTAGAATAGCGGACTCGTTCGTTGCTCCTTTTCGTGCCTCGATCGCCTTGCGTAGCGGGCCTCCTCTGCGCGCTCGTGTGCGGCGCTTGCGGCCGCTCGATCCGACACGACCCGCGCAGCTCGAGTGGTGACGCCGGGAGCGCGGGAACGATCGCGGCTGCGTCCGGCGCGGGCGGCACGGACGGCGCGGGCGCCGCGGCCGGCAGCGGCGGGTCGAGCATTTCGGTGCCTCGTGAGTCACCGCTCGAGTGGGTGTACGCGGCGCTCGGGCGAGTGGAGGAGTCGAGCTGTGCGTCGAGCCTATTCGCGACGCCGTCAGGGCTCGTCGTCGCCGGAGCGAGGCACGAGCATCCCTTCAGCGCGAGCGGCGCGCCCGATGCCGAGACGGGCTGGGTCTGGACGGAAGGACCGGCTGCGGAAGCCCAGGGTCGCTCGCTCGTCTTCGGGGATGACTCCGGCTACGTGCTCGCCTGGCCCGCTCCGGCTGCGGAACCAGGTGTGCTCAACGTCGAGCTTCACGAGCCGGACGGCCGCCTCATTCAGTCGCTGAAGTGGCCGGCTCCCGGCGATCCCGTCGCCGGAAGCGGTTCGACGAGCGACTTCACGCTCGCGCTTTCAGCCGCGAATCAACTCTCGCTGCTCCTCGCTCACCGCGACGGATTCAGTCTCTTTCAGGTCGAGAATGAGCCCTGCGTCGCGGCGAGCAGCGTGGCGCTCGGCCAGTTCGGGGACGACGTGGTCGTTGCCTACTATTGCAATCGCTTCGTTCGCAACGACAGCGACGAAGCCCAGCATCTGATCGTTGCGCGCGCTATCGCCGCGTCGGGCGAGCTAGAAAAGACGATTCTCGACGTCGTGGTCGGGGACGCGATGGGCCGAACGCAGCCGGGCACCCCGGCCGCGACCTGGGCCGACGGTGAATTCCTGTTCGCCCACGGAACCTCGGTGTCCGGCCAAATGGCCCTCACCCGCGTCGGAGCGGATCTCGTCCCGCACACGGAGCTCCTCACCGGTACGCCCAACTCCTCCGTGAACGCCGGCGACTAC
The DNA here is from genome assembly GCA_036274215.1 of Polyangiaceae bacterium. GTDB lineage: Bacteria > Myxococcota_A > Polyangia > Polyangiales > Polyangiaceae > PMG-095. Next base: position 4,216 of record DASUGE010000590.1, read on the forward strand.
GACCCGGTTTATTCGGTCGTGCAAGTCGCCGACCAGATCGGTGTCAGTCGCTCCGCGTGCAACGGCCACGAGGATGCCGGCCCGACCGGTAGCGTCACCCTGTGTACCGTCTCGACGTCGAGCGCCGCTGCAGCTTGCTGGGACGTCGAAGCGCCGTGCTCGGGCGCGAAGCTCGTGGCGAACGGCTCCGCGGTCACGCTGCTCGGTTGCCCCCAAGGTGGCGCCGCGACCGTCGTTCCACTCGAGCTCACTTCGCCGCCGGCGCCGGGCGAGGCGCAATTTCCGGCTGGCTACACCGACTTCACACCCCTTGCGTTGACCTGCACGGGCGACGGCTGTTCGGCGCTCGTTGCCGTCAACGGAGCCGAGCTCACGACGGGCTACGATCGACGCGTCGCGCAGGTCGACACGAAATCCCCGGCGCTCTGCAGCGACGGACCAGGGGCTCCATGCAACGCGACGACCGCGATCACGCTGACCGACGTGGTTTCAGCAACGCACATCCGAGGCGACTATCGGTCTCCGAACATCGAGGTCGAGCAGCAGCCCGGAGACTTCCCGCTCGGGTTCGCGTCCGTCCTGCGCGACGGAATCCAAACGGTTCCCACCCTGTCGAGCTTGGATCGGGGCGGCAGCATTCGCTGGTCCGAGCCCGTCCTCGACGACATCGTCTTCTTCAACGAGGGTGACAGCTACCGCGGCCTGGGCGGTGGATTCACCACGACGATGCTCAATCAGTTCCTGGCGAGCGCGAGCGGCGTTGCCGATGAACCCTACCTCGACACCGGACGTACCGGCTCGCCCCCCGGCATCGCCCACTGCGAAGGCCGGTACTTCGTTCACGGAACGACGGTCCCGAGCTCCGTCACGGAGCGGGAGACGCCGGCCATCTACGCTTTCGCGCCGCAAGACGGGGCGACCACCTTGCTCTTCGACCCTGGCGTCGTTGCCCAGACCAGCGGCAAGGCGCCGCCGACCCTCGGCTGTGCGGGCAGTCGACTGTTCCTGTTGGACGGCCTCGTGCTGCATCGTTACCTCGAAAGCGGCGAGCGCGAGCCCGACATCCAAGTCGCAAGCCCTCCGCCGTCCGGCACGAACCCTTACACCCTGCGCACGCGGCTCGAGACTCACCGCGACTACGCGCTCGCGCTGAGCGTCAACGAGGCTCTGAACGAGCTCGACGCCTTATTCCTGTATCCCGATCGCAGAACGCGG
>DASUGE010000591.1:0-8993 GCA_036274215.1 Polyangiaceae bacterium
AGCGTCGTGCCGAGCGCTGCTCGGCCGGCGACCCCCGTGCCGCCTCACGAAGAGGCGAGCTGCGACGGCGACGAGCTTCAACGTCCGACGGGCGCACCCGCGGGCTTGAGCTGCGCGGAGGCGCGCTCCGTCGTCGCCGAGATCCGCGCGCGCTTCGCCGCGGATCTCCCGAGGGCCGCGCCGGGGGCGTTCGCCGAAGGCGTGACGAGCTGGCTCGATCCGCACGGACTCTGGTCCGCGGCCGCCGATGCGCCGGCGCGCTCGCTGCTCGGTGCCGAAGCGGAGGCGCTCCTCGACGAGCTCACGGCGAGCCCCGCGAGCGATGCGCCGTGCGCTGCGGCGGCCGAGGTCGGCGAAGCGCTCGCCGCCTGGGTCGACGAGCTCGGGGCGACGTTCGATCGCGCGAGCGCGTCGGCGCCGCGGCTCTCGACGGCGCGTGCGTCCGAGCTCGCGCTCGCCTCCGTCTTCGAAGACGGCGACGTCAGCGTGCCGGCGCGCGAGCTGGCGGCGGAGCTGGGCCGGCGCGTCGGTGCGGCTTCGGGGGCGTTCGGCGGCGCGCTCTCGCCGTTCGTGCGCGCGGCGCGCGAGCGCTACGCGCCGTCACTCGAGCCTTCGGCGTGGGAGCGCGTCGTGCTGGCGGCAGCGGTGCGCAGCTACGTCGCCACGGTGGATCCTCATGGCGCCTGGGCGCCGCTCGACGAGGAGTGGTCGCTCTACGCCGACGATCCGAGCTTTTACGATGACCACGGGCTCTGGTCGGACATGCTCCGAACGGCGCTCGGCGTGCGCGTCGTCGCCGACCCGATGCCGCCGCTCGAGCTCGACGATTTGGTGCTCTCGATCGAAGGCGTGCCGACGGTGGGTCTCAGCGTCGAGCAGGTCGAGCAGCTGGCTCGCGCCGAGCCGCAGAGTGCTTCCGGCGAGCGCTCCGTCGTGGTGCTGCGACAGGGCGACGGTTCCCCGCGTGAGCTCGTGATGCCGGCGCCGCCCGCGCCCGAGGATGCGGTTCGCCCCGGCAAGTCGCCGCCCGACGCCGATTCGCCCGACGATGAGCTCGTCGCCGAGCTCGTGCCCTACGGCAGCGGCGAAGCGGCCGTCGTTGCGATTCGCTACGTCGGTGACGATCTCGGCGAGCGGCTCGCGGCGATCGTCACCGAGGCCAAGCGGCAGACGCCTGCGCCCGTCGGGGTGCTGCTGGACCTCCGCGGCAACGGTGGCGGGTCGACGGACGGCGCGGCTGCGGCGCTCGGTGTGTTCTTGCCGGGGGCGCCGGCGTTCCCGCTCTTGCACCGCGGCCATTTGACGGAAGTGCTCGTCGCCTCGGCACCTCCGCCGGGAGGTGAATGGGCGGGTCCGGTGGCGGCGCTCGTCGACGGCGCGACGGCGAGCGCCGCGGAGATGCTCGCGGGCGGGATCGATCGCTACCGGCGCGGCCCGCTGCTCGGGCAGCGCACGTACGGCAAGGGGTGCGTGCAGGAGTATTACCGTGACCGAGCGCGCGCGGGCGTCGTGCGACTGACGACGAGACTGTACGCGCTGCCCGACGGCTCGCCCGTCCAGCGGCGCGGGCTCCAGCCGACGCTGCTCGTGGGCCCGCGTGCCACGGGCGAGCGCGAGGCGGATCTCCCCTTCACGCTCGAGCCGACGCCGGGGCCCGACGTGCGCGCCGGCACCTTCGCAAGCCCGGCCTGGCCCCCGCACCGCGGTCACGTCGGGCCTTGCTCCGACCCCCTGGTCTGCCGAGCCCTCCGGAAGGCCGCGGGCAGCCCCGTCGCCCAGGCGCATACGGAGCCGCCCAGCCGAAAACGGGGTGCAGCGCGGGCTAGTCCCCCCGCCACGCTGTAATAAGGCGCCCTCCGGGTCCTCACATGCTAGTGAGGCCCAAAGGTTCTTGGTTCTCATGCCCCCTACGAGCTCGCGCGAGCCGGACGCGGAGGGCGCCGCTCAGGAGAACGACCTCGGCGGTGTCCCTGAAGGGTCGCCCCGCGGCCGTCCCAAGCGCACGCCAAAGCCGCGCAGCAGCGGCCCCGAGCCCACCATCTATCCGATCGACCTCGAAGAGAGGATCGATCCGGATGCCGCCAAAGTCATGCGCCGCCTCGTCAAGGGCGGCTACGAGGCATACCTCGTCGGCGGCGGTGTCCGCGACCTCCTGGTCGACATCACGCCGAAGGATTTCGACGTCGCCACCAACGCGCGCCCCGACGACGTGCGGCGCCTGTTCCGCAACTCGCGCATCATCGGGCGAAGGTTCCGGCTCGTCCACGTGCTCTTCGGCGGCGGCAAGGTCATCGAGACGGCGACGTTCCGTCGCGCGCCGCAGCAAGAGGACAACGACAGCGACGATCTCTTGATCCGCACCGACAACGTGTTCGGTGAAGCGCATCAAGACGCCGCGCGGCGCGACTTCACGATTAACGCGCTCTTTTACGATCTCGAGCACCGCGTCGTGCTCGACTGGGTGGGCGGCATGCCCGACATCGGGCGACGCACGGTGCACACCATCGGCGATCCGTCGGTGCGCTTCCGCGAGGATCCCGTGCGGATCCTGCGCGCGATCAAGTTCTCCGCGCGGCTCGATTTCGGCATTTCACCCGCCGTGTACGACGCGATGGTCGAGTGCCGCGCGGCGCTCGCGCGCGCTGCCAAGCCTCGTCTCTTCGACGAGCTCTTGAAGCTACTGCGAAGCGGGGCCGCCCACCGGGCCTTCTGGCTCATGTGGGAGATTGGTTTGCTCGACGTGCTCCTGCCCGAGCTCTCGACGTATCTCGCGGACCAGCCCGACGAAGTGGACACGTTCTGGCGGCTGCTCGACGCCGTGGACGCCGCCACGCGCGACCGCGGGCCGCTCGACGACGTCGTGCTCGTCACGGTGCTCTTGGCCGAGCCGCTCAAGGAAGCGTGCTCCGGCGCGCGCGATCGCGTCGATGCGGCGTATCGGTTCCTCGAGGCCATCGTCGATCGTCTCAACGTGCCGCGCCGCATCGCGGAGCCCGTGCGCCGCGTGGTCGCGATCCTGCCGCGCCTCGAGAGCGGCAAGGGCGGTCGCTTCGAGCGCTCGAGCCTGTTCCCCATCGCGCGCGAAGTCGGCGACCTGTACGCGGCCGCGCGAGGCGAAGCGGTCGAGGAGCGCATCGAAGAGCCGCGCTACACCATCGAAGGCGAGCCGGGCACCGGCGCCACGCGCAAACGCCGCCGTCGCCGTCGCCCCCGTACGGACGCGGGCTGAGCGTTCCCATGGCGGAGGAGCTCCGGCTCAAAGTGCGGGTGAAGCCCCGTGCCGCCAAAAGCCGCGTGCTCGGCCCGAAGGACGACACGCTCGAAGTCGCCGTCGCGGCGCCGCCCGTGGACGGCGCCGCCAACGAGGAGCTCATCCGCACGCTCGCCGCGCACTACGGCGTGCCGAAGCGCGCCGTCGAGATCCTCTCGGGCGAGACGGCGCGCATCAAGCTCGTGCGAGTGGTCGGCGTGCGCTCTCGCGAATCGGGCCGTCGCTGATGCCAACGCGTCGTCATGACGCGCCACCATGAGCTCCGCCGCCTCGAGGGCGATGCTGCAATGCCCCGAGAATCAGGGGTCGTGAACGAGCTGGATCGCCGCGAGGAGCTCGCCGAGGGCATACGGCTTGGTCAGCACGCAAGAGAAACTCGCGGAGAGGAGCTCATCCTCCGTGGGATGCCGGCCGGTCGACGCGATGATTCGCGCGTCGCCGTCGATGTTCCGAAAGTCTCGAGTGAGCTCCAATCCGCCCCGGGTGCCGTCGAGCGCCAGGTCGAGGATCACGATGGGAGAGGTTCCCGAGGTGCGCCGAACGAGCGAGAAGGCCAGCACGGCTTCGCTGGCGTTGCCCGCGAGCTCGACGCGATAGCCGCGTTGCTCGAGCGCCGTACGAAACAGGCGACGGATCTGTGGGTCGTCGTCGACGACGAGGACGTGGGTCGGCTTGGTCGATGCCGGAGGACGCCGAACGATCGAGCGGCGATCCGCGGAGGCGCGCAACAGCAGGCGGAACGTCGTGCCGCGTTCGCCGGTCGTTTCCAGGAATATCGCTCCGCCGTCATTTTCGACGAGTGTGCGGCAGGTCGCGAGTCCCACGCCGCGCTCGCGATCCTTCGTGCTCACGTGATCGACGAACAGCCGCGCGGTCACCGGCTCTGGAATTCCCGGCCCCGTGTCGGTCACGCTGACCGCCACGTACGCGCCGGGAGGGAGGCCCTCGCGATTGTTCCGGTCGAGCTCCACGTTCTGTGCCGAAATCGCGATCGAGCCTCCGTTCGGCATGGCCTCGCGAGCGTTCAACAGCAAGTTGTCGAGCACGCGCCGCATGCTCCCGGCGTCGCCCTCGCACAGCCAGAGCTCTTCGGGGAGCGAAGTCCGCGCAACGACGGATGAACCGTGGAGCACGAGCTGTTCGCTTTCTTGGACCAGCTCGCCCAGGAAATAGGTCTCCCCGGCCGGCTCCGGCGCTCGCGTTTGCGCCGTGAGCTTTCCGGTCAAGGCTCGCGCGGTCTCCGTGCCCCTCAGCGCAATCTCCACGTGCAGGTCGCGTTCACTCGGGGTCACGCCGGGCGTGAGCGCGAGCTCGAGGTGCCAGAGAACGCCCATCAGAACGTTGTTGAGGTCGTGCGTGACGCCTTGGGTGGCCGACTGCAGCGTCTCGAAGCGCTGACGTTCGTCGTCCTCCGCGCTCGGTTCTGCTTCGCGGTTCTTCGAGCTCGTCGGCGCCGGCATTGCTGACCTCGCCGTCCCCCAATGCAGCCTCCGGGCCAACCGGCCACGGTGGGGAAATCGTCATTGAATTCAAAGGGTTATGACGCAAGTCCGCCGCGGCGGTCACGAGCCGGCGAGCCGGCGTTGTCGGTTCGAGACGACATGTGCAGTCTCGAACCGGCGGTCGCCGGGCTCAGCTGCCGCGCGCGAGGCCGTGCCGTTGCAAGAGCTTGATGAGGTAGGTTCGGTCCATCTGCGCCCGGCGAGCGGCGGCCGCGACGTTCCCAGCCGTCAGCTCGAGGAGTTGCTTCAAGAAGCGAGCTTCGAACGCGTCGAGCACCGTACGGCGCGCGTCTTTGTAGGACATCCCGTAGAGGCCGCCCGCGACCTCGGCGGCATCGGTCTTCGGTGGGTCATGCTCGCGCAGCTCTGGGCTCTCCCCCATGGCAAGCGTCGCTTCGACCCAATTTCTGAGCTCGCGTACGTTGCCGGGCCAACGATAGGCAGAGAGCGTCTCGAGCTCGTTTGCGCTCAAGAACGTCTCCACGCTACCCGAGTGCCCACATTCGCGGAGGAAATGCGCGATGAGAACGGGCAGATCGTCGATACGGTCCCGTAGCGCCGGGACTTTGAGCAACACCACGGCTATCCGATAGTAGAGATCGAGCCGAAACGTGCCCGCATTGACCTCCGAACGCAGGTCGCGATTCGTCGCCGAGACGACGCGGACGTCGACCGGGATCTCCACCTGTCCACCGACACGCCTGATGCGTTTGCGCTCGAGCGCTCCGAGGAGCTGCGGCTGCAGCGCCGCGGGCAGCTCGCCGATCTCGTCCAGAAACAGCGTGCCGCCGTGCGCTCGCTCGAAGGCACCGAGGTGCCGGTGGTCCGCGCCCGTGAACGCGCCTTTTTCGTGACCGAAGAGCTCGCTCGCTATCAGGCTCGGCACCGTCGCGCTGCAATCGAACGTGACGAATGGGCCGCTGGCGCGTTCGCCATGCTCGTGAAGAGCTCGCGCGACGAGCTCCTTGCCCGTCCCAGACTCACCGATGACGAGCACCGGCACCGCGGCGCGAGCCGCCGTCGTCACCTGCGACATCAAGCGTCGCATGGCGCCGCTCTCGCCCTTGATGTCGTCGAGCTCGGCTTCGGCGTGAAGCTCGACGGTTCCCTCCTTGCCCTCGGCGATGCGGAGGCGCGAGCGACCGAGCTCGAGCTCGGCTCCCGTCGGAACGATGCCACGCTCGATGCGCGCTGGTCCGAACCAGGTGCCGTTGCTCGACTTGAGATCCCGAAGCTCGATGCCGAGCGCGCCACGAACGAGCTCGAGGTGAAAACGGGATACGGTGTCGTCCGTGAGCCGCAGGTCGTTGCCCGCCGCGGTTCCTACGGTGAGGAGCTCCTGCTCGGTCTCCCGGACGAGTCCTCGGTCGGGCCCGCCGATCACGGTCACGCTGAGCGTCTTGACCGAGACCACCGGCACCTTGCTGAAGCGGGTCGTGGAGTCCGTCATGGTTCCCCGTCGAGCACCCGCGTGAGGGTCGGTCGAGTCATCGTAGTCGCCCCGAGCCGACGTAGCCCCAAGCGACCCAGAGTGCCAGGCAGATGATAGCGAGAGCGGCAGCGAGCGCGGCGATGCGGCCCGGGCGCGCCGACAGACGGCGAATCCACCGGAGCTTCGCCGCCGCGGGCACCTCGCCGGTTCGCACGTCGATGGTGGGGGCGTGGGCCAATCGCGCGGGCCTCGCGGGCCCGTCGGGGGTGTCGAGCGTGTCGGGTGCCGGTACGACGTCCGCGTCGACGCCGGCGGCCAGCGTCGACTCGACGCTCGCGAGATACGTCTGCGCGGACGGAAAGCGCTCCTCGGGGTCTTTCGCGAGGCCGCGATCGAGCAAGGCTTGTAGCGGCGCTCGGGAGCGGATCCCGGGCGCAAGGTCGGCGAGGCGTGGAGGCGGCGTCGCGAGGTGCATCGCGAGGAGCCCCATGCTCGTATTGGACTGAAACGGCGGGCGTGCCGCGAGCATCTCGAACAGCATCGCGGTCAAGGCGTAGAGGTCGGCTCGCCCGTCGACCGGTTCGCCCCGAACCTGTTCCGGTGCCATGTAGGCTGGCGTTCCGAACACCTCGCCGCGCTGCGTGAGCTGGGTGCGACTCGCGTCGTCGGGGCCGGTGAGCCGGGCGATGCCGAGATCGAGGATCTTCACGAACTCGCGCTCCCCTTCGCGCGGAACGAGCATCACGTTGTCGGGCTTCACGTCGCGATGAACGACGCCGAGTCCGTGAGCGTGCTCGAGAGCCACCAGCATCTGACGCAGCAAGCGCAGCGCCCGCTCGGGCGCGAGCCGGCGTTCGACTCGAAGCAAGTGGCTGAGCGCTTGGCCGTCGAGGTACTCCATGACGACGAACTCGGGCTCGCCGGCGGCCTGTCCCGCGCCGACGTATCGAACGAAGTGCGGGTGGGCGACGCGCCGGATGATCTCGGCCTCGCGCTCGAAGCGACGCCGCAACGCGGGCTCGGCCTTCGACTCCGAGAGCAGCACCTTGAGCGCGACCACGTCCTCTGTCTCCAGGTCGGTGGCGCGGTAGACGGCTCCCATGCCTCCGCGGCCGAGCTGTGCCTCGATGCGATAGCGCCCGGCGATCACGGTCCCCTGCTCGAACGTTTCCGTGGCGCCGGCGCTCGGTTCGACGCGCTCGTCACGCTGATCGAGCGCCGTCCGGAACTTGGTTCGAGCTTGTTCGACGATGGACGCCGCTTCGAGTGGCGTGGTCCCGAGCGTCGTCGCGATCGACTCGTAGGAATCGTTCTCGAGATCCGCCAGGATCAGCGCGAGGCGCTCGTCGCCCGAGAGCTCGCCCAAGATGTCACGCACCTGCTGCTTCACGAGGCCGCGCGGGTCGCGCGGGACGGGTCGAGGTGCGGCGACGGGCGCAGTCTTCTTGCGCTCGAGCTCGAGCTTCATCGCCGCTTCGCGCGCGATTCCCGCTGCAAAAGAGAAGAACTGCGACGCGTCGACGAGCTCGTCGATGCGTCGCGCAGCGTCGAGGAACACGCTCTCGCAGGCACGCTCGGCGTCGTCTCCGCTCCCGAGCATGCCGAGCAGCAGGCGAAAAATGGCGATTTGATGGCGGCGGATGAGCTCGCCCAGCGCGAGCTCGGCGCCCGCGCGAAAATTCGCAACCAGCTCCGCGTCGGCGAGTTGCTCGGGAGGGACGGACGTCGTGGAAGCTTCGAGTGCCGCCAAGACGAGCTATTTCTTCGAGCGTGCGCTCCGCGCCGGCTCGGTCCGCGTGAGGCCCGAAAGCAGGTTGCGAGCCGGAACGAAATGCTCGATGCCGACCTCGTCACGCAAGACGAGCCCGAGCGCCGCAAACTGTTCGACCGTGCCTTCGACGTCGTTCAGCCGAATTCGGTCGCCGACCCGGACGAGCCGCCGCAGGTAGTAGTTCGCGATGATCTCCTCGGCAGGGCGGCGCATCGAGGACGCGAACAAGAACGCTCCGGTCACGACGAGAACACCCAACACCAGCATGATGTTTTGGGTGACGAACGAGAGGTCGGCGCCGAGGACGTTGGCGGTGACCGTGACCGTAACGAGCAGAATGACCGATTCCGTCGCGGTCTCGGCCAGGCTCGCATAGGGCGATTTGATCTCTTTGAGCACGCCGCCGATCGCGCGCCGCGCGGCCCCCGCCACGTAGCCGCCGAGCGCGAGCGCGCAGAGGCCTGACGCGAGCCGCGGGAGGTAGCCGAGGACCGCCGCCAAGGCGGCGCGCACCGCAGACAGGCCGAGCAGATCAGCGGCCGCCGACAGCGCGAGCAGCAGAATGGCCGCGTAGACGAGCCCCCCGACCGCCCTCGACGGCGTGAGCCCTTGCGAGAGGCCGGCGAGGATACGCCCGAGGAACGTGTCCTTGGTCACCGCGTCGAGGCGAGTGACGGTGAGCACGCGAATCGTTGCCGCGCGCGCGACTTTGGCGACCAGCCAGAGCACGAACAGCAGGCCGAGCGCCGAGGCGAGCGTCGGCGCCCGCGCGACAATCTCCTGCCAGAGTCGGCTGACGGGAGCGAGCAAGAGCTCGTAGACGCGATCCAGCGTGCTCGTGTCAGGGGTCGTCGTCATCGTCGTCGTCCTTCCTGTCGTCCGAAGCCGCTTGCGGCTCGGGCGCGTTGAGCCAATCGAGCGGCGCGGCGGTGAGCAGTCGCCCGAACTCCACGATGGTCGTCAAGAGCGCGATACGCGCGAGCACTCGATCGGGTAAGTTCTCGGGCGGCTTGTCGT
>DASUGE010000592.1:0-4456 GCA_036274215.1 Polyangiaceae bacterium
CCGCCTCCACCGAGCCCGACTCCACCGAGCCCGACTCCACCGAGCCCGACTCCACCGAGCCCGACTCCACCGAGCCCGACTCCACGAAGCCCGACTCCGCCAAGCCCGACTCGACGCGTGAGGTCAGCGCTTCCTCCTGGCATCCCCCGGGGGGACTCACTCCTGATCAGGAGTGAGCTGCGATCCTAGGTCGCGGTGCGCGACATCGAGCGAGCCGAGCCCGCCGGCGCTTCCTCAGAAGGGCGGAGCCTCGGACAACGGACAATCGTTGTCGACTCGGTCCACGTGCAGGATAGATCGGGGGCGCCAGAGTCTACGGGCGACGTCCGACGTCCGAGCATCAACGGAACCGTTGGAGGTGACACGCGGAGCCTCCTCCGCCGTTCCAACGCGGCCAACCCTCGAGCTCGGGGGGTGCGCACCCGCGACGATCGGCAGATGCGTTGCATCCGGCGCCGGGGTCCTTGACGGCGGGAATCGGCGAGTCCGGTTCATCGGAGTAGCTACGCGTGGACATGGCGCAGGCGGCGGCGCCAGCAGGCGATTCGTGGGCAGGCTGAGCACTTGAGTTTCGCGCCGCGCCTGTTCGGCGGTTTCTCGCAAACGGGATCGCCGGGGACCCACGGTGGTCGCGAAACGGTGCCCTCTCCGAATGATCCACGCGGCGAGCGCGCGAAAACCTAACCCGTGAGAACGTGGTTTGCGCGGTCCAGGTGAGCTCCGGGGCGCCAGGATGGCGCCGAGGCCCCGGCCGTCATTGCACGGCTCGACGCATGGCACACATAGATATGATAGAGTATCTATAATCTAATTATTTGAATTAATTGATAATTGTGATCAGCACCCCAGCTCACAATCCACGCCGGGCTTCGTGAGACTTCCCTGCAGAAGACTAGATAAAAACTATTACGTCCTTATAATCGATTGTCTTCTTCCAGTTCGCATCTTCCGGAGGCGCATCTCAAGTTGCTTGTCCGCCATCATTGAGTACTAAGATGTTCTTATGACCCTTCCGGAGCGCGACTTCACGACGCTCGTGCCCGCTCCGGGGCGGGGTCAGTACGACCGGCGGCAGCCGCGCGAGGCTCGCTTGCTCGAGCAGAAGGCGCGACTCCTGTCGGCGACGGCGCTGGCGGTCGCGCGCAGCGCGGAGGCGACGATTGCGGACGTGGTGAAGGTCGCGGGCGTCTCGCGCAACACGTTTTATGAGTACTTCGACGATCTCGCGCATGCGCGCGCGGCGGCTGTGCAGCGGGCGGAGCATCGGCTCGCGACGGCGCTGCGCGGCGCGGAGGAGCAAACGCGGACGCCCGTCGAGCGTTGGCGCGCGTTGTCGCACGCGTTCATGAGCTGGGTCACCGCGGCACCCGCGGATGCGCTGCTGTGCTTGGAGGGTGTACGACCGGGGCTGAGCGGCGCGGGGCGTGCTCTCGAGAAGGCGTTTTCGAGGTCGCTTTCGATCGTGCGAGCATCGGGGGTAAGAGCGCAGGATCAGGACGGGCTGCGTGTCGTCGCTCTCGCGGCGACGGGTGAGGCGTTTGCGCGGCGGATCGTCGCGGAACAGTGGGGCAATCCGCCGCCGGAGCCGGCGCGGCTGGAGCGCGAGCGGGAGCGGGTCGAACGCGCGCTCGCGGACGCTGCGGTGCGGCTCCTCCGTTAGCGTTCCGGAAACGCGGGACTTCTCAAGACGAAGTCCTCAGGATGCCCCCAAGCGCGCGTCGTGCCGGGTGCATCCGGGGATTTCCATCCGCGGCACGGGGTGATACCGTACCCGTTGGACATGCAAGCCGAGCCGGTGGAGCTTCGGGTTGGCGGACAGACCTACCGTGTGGTGGCGTCTGCGACGGGGGACGATCTGCGTCGTCTCGCCGCCATCGTCGACGATCGGCTGCGCTCCATCACCCCTCCGGGTAAAGCCGTTTCGCCGCAGGCGTTGCTGCTCGCCGCCATCGCGCTCGCTCACGAGCTCGAGGAAGAGAAGTCGAAGAACCTGAAGCTTGCGACCCGCTCGCGCGAGATGCTCGGCTCGATTCTGACCCGCATCGACGCCGCCATGGGCGCCTCCGTCGCCCCCGAAGCCGACGAATCCGCACCAGTCACTTAGCCCCTGTTACCTCAGCGCCTGGAACGCGAAGAGGAACGGCGCGAGCACGAAGAAGCCGTCCACCTCGACGCCAATGCTGAGGAGCGTGTCGCGCCCGGGGTCGAGGTCGCGGTACGCGCTGGCGTAGACGCCGAGCGCGTAGTTGTACGCGCTGTCGAAGTTGTAGCTGCGCGCGCCCCAAAACACGGTGCCTCCGAGCGAAGCGGCGCGGAGCTCGTGGTCGAACGCACCGAGCGAGACGACGAGCGGGTAGCTCTCCAGCACGGGCACGAGCAGCGAGAGGCCGCCGCCGAACCGCGCGTCCCAGAAGCCAGCGGTATTGACCTCGAAGTAGGGGCCGAGCCCGACGTCTCGATTGCGATTCCGGAGGAAGAGGAGGTCTCCGGTGAGCCCGCCGCAGAAACGCGTCGCTTGCCAGAGCTTGCCGTCGGAGCCTACGCCGCACGGAGCCGCCCGCAGCGCCACGTGACCTTGCGGGTCGGCGTGCGCCGAGGTCGCTACAGTGAGGATCGCGGCTAGCGTCGCCGCGCTGCCGACGCTGCCGAGAAGCCGCATGGTCGCTCCCCGGGGCGACCGCTCACTGCCGGTAGGGATTGTAGGCGGGGCTCTCGCACGCCTTGTCGAAGGACGCGCAGACCGTGCACGGGAAGTAGTAGTCCTGGCCGAAGAAGCAGATCGTCACGTCGGCGGCCGTGTCGGTCGAGGCGTCGCAGGTGGGCGGCGTGGAGTTGCTGAGAGCGTCGGCCGGATAGGTGACGAGGCAGCCGGTGCAGAGCGTGATCGGGTAGTCGAAGGTGCCCGATTCGACGTCCTGGCCGCCGAGGGTCGTGCCGAGGATCTTCACGCGGGCGATGATCTGACCGTCGCGTCCGAGCTTGGCCATGTCGTCGTAGCGAACGAGGCGGGCGAAGACGGCAGCGAGGCCGGGATCGGTGCCGCTCGACGGGTTGACGAGGCCCGTCGCCGGCGTGTCGAAATCGATAACCGCGCCCTCGGTGCCGTAGAGCGTGACGTGGGCGCCCGTGACCGAGAGGCGGGCGGTCTCCGTGCGGAGCTTCTCGCGGTTGCCGCGCTGGGTGAGGTGGCTTCCGACCAGCATGGCGGCCTTGTAGCCGTCGGCGAATTGCCGATCGAGGGTGCCTTCGGGGATCAGGGCCGAGTTGGAATCGGGCTTCGCAAGGCACTGCGAGCTGTTGATGTCCATCACGCCGTAGATGAAGAACGAGCTGTCGTTGTCGACGCACGACGAGGCGGCGAGCGCGGCGCCCAGCGCGAAAAGCCCTGCCAACGTCTTCGTGAACCGGCGCATCGTGACCTCTTGAATGGGCGGGCGAGGGTCGGCCGCCGCACCTCGAAGTGTAGCGGTCGCGCGCGCGAGCGCCAAAAATTGGGGGTTTTGGCTTATTGAAGCGCGACGGCCAGGCGCTCGAGCTCGCTCATGTCGAGGTCGGTCGTTTCGACGCGGCCGAGGTCGCGCGCGACGACGAACTTGAGGCGGCTGCCGGCTCTTTTCTTGTCGAGCGTGATGAGCTTCGCCGCGTCGCCGAGGGGCTCGCGCGAGAGGTCCCACGGGAGGCTCAAGGCTCTCAGCAAGCGCACGGTTCTTTCGCGCAGGGCGGCGGGCGTCGAGCCGAGCTTCTCGCCGATTTGCAGCGCCGCCACGAGGCCGAGGCTCACGGCTTCACCGTGCGTCAGGCGCTCGAAGCCGGCTTGCGCCTCGAGGGCGTGCCCGACGGTGTGCCCGAGGTTCAGGACCGCGCGCAGGCCGCTCTCGCGCTCGTCGAGGCCGACGATGCGCGCCTTGACCCGAACGGAGCGGCGGACGAGCTCGGCGACGAGGTCGCGATCACGCGCGCGCACGGCCGCCTCTTCGCGCTCGAGCAGCTCGAAGAGCCCGGCGTCGCCGATCAGCGCCGTCTTCACGACTTCGGCGAGGGCGCTGACGTAGCCGCGCGCGGGCTCGGTCGCTTCGAGGTCGGTGTCGCAGAGGACGCCCGAGGGCTGCCAGAACGCGCCGACCGCGTTTTTTGCCTGCAGGAGGTCGACGCCGGTTTTTCCGCCGACGGAGGCATCGACCATGGCGAGCAGCGTCGTCGGCACGCCGAGCCAGCGCACGCCGCGCAGGTAGGTCGCCGCCGCGAAGCCCGTCATGTCCGTGACGACGCCGCCGCCGAGCCCGACGAAGACGCTCTTCCTGTCGAGCCCGGCGCCGAGTGCGGCGCGCCAGACTGCCTCGACACTTCCGACGTGCTTCTCGCGCTCGCCGGGCGGGAGCGTGTGGAGCGTCGCCGTGCGGCTCTTGCCGGCGAGGGCGGCGAGGGCGGCGTCGCCGTGCAGCGGGCGGACGTTTTC
>DASUGE010000593.1:0-3704 GCA_036274215.1 Polyangiaceae bacterium
GCGTCTTCATCGAGGTCTTCGACGAGCACGCGGGCCGGATCGAGAATGCGCAGCACCTCGTGCAGGGCACCCTCTACCCCGACGTGATCGAGAGCGTCAGCGTGCGCGGGCCGAGCGCCGTCATCAAGAGCCACCACAACGTGGGCGGCCTGCCAGAGCACATGAAGCTCAAGCTGATCGAGCCGCTGCGTGAGCTCTTCAAGGACGAGGTGCGCAAAGTGGGCGAAGCGCTCGGCATGCCGCACGACGTGCTCTACCGCCACCCCTTCCCGGGTCCGGGTCTCGCCGTGCGCTGTCTCGGCGATCTCACGGAGGAGCGACTCTCCGTCCTGCGGCGCGCCGACGCGATCGTCGACGAGGAGATCCGCGCCGCGAACCTCTACGACAGCGTCTGGCAGTCGTTCGCGGTGCTCTTGCCGGTGCGAAGCGTCGGCGTCATGGGCGACGACCGTACCTACGAAGAGACCTGCGTCGTGCGCGCCGTCACCTCGAGCGACGGCATGACCGCCGACTGGGCGCGCCTGCCGCACGACGTGCTCGCCACGATCTCGAGCCGCATCATCAACGAGGTCAAAGGCGTGAACCGCGTCGCCTACGACATCAGCTCGAAGCCCCCCTCCACCATCGAGTGGGAATGAGCGCCGCGAGCCACGCCACCGTCGCCCGCCCGGGCCGCGCCAAGACGAGCACCAAGCTCACGGCGGCGCTCACCATCGGCGGCACCGTCGCGTTCGTCGTCGCCATCGCGATCGCGCTCCTCAGCGGTTGCTCGGGCGATCTGCACGCCGCGGTGAGCCTCAAGGTCGCGCGCAGCCCCGAAACGCCGCGCGACGCCTCCGTCACCATCGACGAGCAGTACATCGGTCCGCTCGGCTACGTCGCGGCGCACGGCGTGCGGCTCCGCACGGGCGAGCACCGCATCAGCGTCGAAAAGAACGGCTATTTTCCGTTCGACCAGCTGCTCGTCGCCGGCAGCGACGATCTGAAAGTCGAAGTAAAGCTCGTCCCCGTCCCCGACTGAGCCGGAGCCAGGCGCGCCATGCCGGACCAAGTCGCTCCGCCCCGCGCCCTCGCCGCCGTGGTCGACGCCTTCTGGCAGCATGACGGCGACGAGCAACGGCTGCGCATCCTGCCGGACGGTTGCATGGACTTCATCTTCGATCTCGAAAGCGGCACAGCGCGTCTGATCGGGGCCATGACCGAGGCGTCGGTCGTGCACGTTCCGCGCGGCACGCGCTCGCTCGGCGTGCGCTTTCTGCCGGGCGCGGCCGCGGCGTACCTCAGCGAGCCGTCGAGCGCGTTCACGGACGACGGCGCGCCCCTCGACGAGCTCTCGCTCACCCGCCGTTTTCGCCTCGCCGAACGCGTCGCGGCGGCGGCGGACCATGCCGAGCGGCGCCGTTTGATCGCCGAATTCCTGCTCCTCGGCGCGGCGCGGCTGCGTGCACCGGATCCGCGCGTCCGGCGAGCCGCGAAGCTCCTACGAACGCAGCGGGGACCTGGCGCCGTGCGCTCCGTGTCCCGGGAGCTCGGCCTCGGCGAGCGTCAGCTCGAGCGCTTGTTCTCGGCGCACGTCGGTATTTTACCGAAGGCGTTCGCGCGCGTCGCCCGCTTCGAGCGCGCCCTCGCCCTCATGAACGGCCCCCTCCGCGGCCAGGCGACGCTCGCCGCCGCGGCCGGCTACTCCGATGAATCGCACCTGATCCGTGAATTTCGTGCCCTCGCTCGCGCGACCCCGGCCGAGCTCGCCCGCGAACGGCATGTCGGATTCGTCCAAGCCGAGTGAGCGTCGCTCGCGCTATGGCCCACGGCACCATGACCCCGAAAAAGCTCACCACCCTCTTCGTCGTCGCTGCGATCGAGCCGTGCCTGCCCACGTGGGAAGCGCTCGGTTACGCCGTCACCGTGCGCGTGCCCGACGAGGGCCCGCCCGGCTTCGTGATCCTCAAGTCGAAGCTCGGCGAGCTCATGCTGCAAACCAAGAAGAGCCTGCGCGAGGACCTGCCGGCCGTCGCGAAACGCAAGCCGAGCACGCTGCTCTACGCCGATGTCGCCTCGCTCACCGAAGCCAAAAAAGCCTTGCGCGGCGCCGAAGTCCTCGTCCCCCGCCGCAAGACCTTTTACGGCGCGACGGAGGCGTGGCTCGCGCTCGAAGGCGGCGTGATCCTCGGTCTCGCCGAAGTCGGATGACCGCCAGTGGCACGGCTTCTTACACCCAAGCTCGCTTGGGTGTATCGATGCAAGAAAGTCACCGGCAGACAGATCTCGCCAAAAACCAAGTGAATTTTGGGGGTTCAAACGAAGTGGCCCCCAAAATTCACGATCGATGCGAACGGTCTGCGGTGTAGTGAAGCCGTCGCTGTCGAGCCCCAGAGTCCGCCCTTAAAAATCTAGCCTTGTGACGTGAACATGTCACTCTCTCCCGCCATGATGCTTTCGCTACGTGACTGGGCTTGGGTCGGTGCGCTCGCGCTGGCGGCGACGGGTGCGGGTTGCTCGAGCAGCAAGGACGCCGAGCAGAGCCCACCGAACGCCGGCAAAGGCGGCACCGGCGGCACGAGCGGCGGTGGCATGGGTGGCGGAGCCGGCACCGGCGGCGCGAAAGGCGGTAGCGGCGGCACTGGCGGAACCTGCTTCCAAACCGCCGGCACGCTGAGCGAGCCCGGAACCGGCGGCGCCAGCGGCGAAGCCGGCGCGAGCGGAGCCAGCGGCGAAGGCGGTGCGAGCGGCGAAGGGGGCGCGTCCGACGTGGTCCCGCCCGAACCGGAACCCGCACCGTGCGTCGAGCTGCCCCCGCTTCCCGCGCTTCACGTCGAAGGCAACGAGATCAAGGACCCGAACGGCAATACCGTGATCCTGCGTGGCGTCGCGATGATCGATCTCGGCGCGACGGAAGTGTGGGAGGGCGGCATCAAGGCGATGATCGATCGCCTCACGAATCAGGACGATCCGCAAGGCGACTCTCCCGGCTGGGGCACCAAAGTCGTGCGCTTGATGGTGGGCCCGAAGGACGGCCCATCCCAGACGCCGATCCAGTACGAGCCCGGCGGCGACTACTACGAGAAAATCCTGCGCCCCGCGGTCGATTACGCGCGTTTCAAGGGCCTCTACTCGATCATCGACTGGCACTACATCGACACCACGTCGCTGCATATCGACACGACGAACGAGTTCTGGGCCGACATGGCGCCCCGTTTCGCGGGCGACACCAACGTCCTCTTCGAGCTTTTCAACGAGCCGATCGACGGCGGCAATTGGGCGTCCGTGAAGTACGCCATGCAACCCTGGTTCGACACGGTCCGCGCCGGCGCGCCCGACAACCTCGTCCTCATCGGCACCGCCAACTGGTGCCAATTCGTCGGCGACGCCACGGAGTACCCGATCGACGGCACCAACGTCGTCTACGTCGCGCACATGTACCCGCAGCACTGGGACCAACCCATCCTGCGCCAGCAGATCGCGACGGCGGCCGCTCAGTTCCCCGTCTTCATGACGGAGTGGGGCTTCCGCGAAAACCCCGAAGACGAACTCACCAACGGCACCATCAGCTCCTACGGCGAGCCCATCAAGGCCTTCATCGAAGAGCAGCGCCTGAGCTGGACGGCGTGGGCGGCGAGCGCCGCGTGGGGCCCGCCCATGTTCGAAGCCGATTACACCCTGCGGGTCGGCGAAGGCGAAATGGGCGGCTTCGTCAAGGATTGGCT
>DASUGE010000594.1:0-10147 GCA_036274215.1 Polyangiaceae bacterium
CGGCGACTGCGAAGAGGCTGCGCTACCGCTGGTGGAGGAGTACATCCGCACCCAACGTTTTGCGGAAGCCGAGCCGCTGGCAGACATGCTGGCGAAGAAGGCCAAGAACCGCGAGCGGCATGAGCAGCAGATGCTGTACAAGCTGCAGGGCAAGGTGCTCGCGGCAGTAGGCCGGAACGAGGCAGCCCTCAAGGCGTACCAGACCGCCCACCAGCTCGATCTCACCGACCAGGAAACCATCCGCGGCATCGCCGACGTCGGGTTCGAACTCGCGGATTGGCCAACGGCGCTCACCAACTACCAGAAGGTCCTCACGGCCCTCGGCGAAGACGACGTCGAAGAACGCACCGACGTCTACTATCGCTTGGGTCGCATCAAGGGTGAGCAAGGTCAGGCCCGCCAGGCCGTGAACAACTACGAGAAGGCCTTGGCGCTGAACAGCGAACACCGGCCTACGCTCGACGCGCTCGTGAACTTGTACGCAGCCGCCAAGGATTGGAAACAGGTCGCCGCGTACAAGCGCCAGATCCTCGACAGCACCTACGAGGAAGAGGGTCGCTACAATATCCTCAACGAAATCGGGGATATCTGGACCGAGCGCGAGGACAACGTCCGCAAGGCTATCGAGGCTCTAGAAGAGGCACTCGAGCTCAGGCCGACCGATCACGTGCTCTTGCACAAGCTCCTGCAGCTCTACCAGAAGGGTAAGGACTGGGAGAAGATGATCGAGACGCTGCAGACGATCTCGAGCCTGGAGGAGCGCCCGCAGTTCAAGGCGCGCTACACCTTCACCCAAGCCCAGCTGTACCGCGACAAGCTCGAGAACCCCGAGCGCGCCGTCGAGCTCTTCAACGACGCCCTCGATCTGAACCCGAGCTTCCTCGAGGCCTTCGAGCGCATCAACAAGATCCTCACCAACCAGAAGGCTTGGAAGCAGCTCGAGCGCTCGTACCGGAAGATGATTCATCGCATCGCCGGCAAGGGCAACACGGACCTCGAGCACACGCTCTGGCACCAGCTCGGCCTCATTTATCGTGACCGTTTGCAGCAGGCGGAGACGGCCATCGAAGCGTTCAAGATGGCGAGCGTCACCAAGCCCGAAGCGATGGTCATCCACCAGATCCTCGCCGAGCTCTACGAGGTGAACGAGCGCTGGGACGACGGTATCGTCGAGCAGCGCGTGCTGCTCGCGAGCGATCCGCTGGCGATCGAGCCGTATCGCGCCCTCTATCGCCTGTACCTCCACAAGCAGTCGTACGACGAGGCCTGGTGCCAGGCGGCGGCGATGGCGTTCCTGCGCAAGGCGGACGACGAGGAGAAGCGCTTCTTCGAGGACTACCGGCCGCAGGGCATCCTGCCCGTGAAGGGGCGCGTCTCGAACGAGCTCTGGCAGAACTCCGTCTTCCACGCCGACGAGAACCTCTACATCTCGAAGATCTTCGAGATGATCGCGCCCGCCGCGCTGCACGCGAAGATCGCGCAGCTCCAGGGCCAAGGGAAGCTGCCGGTGCTCGACAAGCGGTTCCGCCAGGATCCCGCGACGTCGACCGTGACGTTCGCCAAGACGTTCGGCTGGGCCGCGCAGGTGCTCGGCATCCAGCCGCCCGATCTCTACGTGCGCAACGACGTGCCGGGCGCGATCGTGGCGGTGCCGGCCTCCCCGCCGGCGTCGGTCGCCGGTCAGACGGTGCTCACCGGCTTCCAGCCGCAGGAGCTCACGTTCATGTGCGGCAAGCATCTGTCGCACTACCGCGGCGAGCACTACATCCGCACGCTGTTCCCGACGCAGGCGGAGCTCACCATCATGCTGTTTGCCGGCGTGATGATTGCGGCGCCGAACACGCCGATGCCGCAAGACATGGCCGCGCAGATCCGCGCGACGGCGCAGGAGCTCGCCAAGTACATCCAGCCGGTGCAGCTCGAGGGTCTGCGCATGGTCGTGAAGCGCTTCATCGACGAGGGCGCGAAGGCGAACATCAAGCGCTGGAACCAGGCAGTCGAGCTCACGGCGTGCCGCGCCGGCCTGATCGTTTCGGGCGATCTCGAGGTGGCGAAGAAGATCCTGAGCGCCGAGCAGCAGCTGCCCGGAGACCTCTCGCCCGCGGACAAGATGAAGGAGCTGCTCCTCTACTCCGTGAGCGAAGAGTACGCGCGGGTACGCCAGGCTCTCGGCATCGCGGTCGCCGCGTAGGCGCACCCCGAACATCCGCTGCGCGGGTTTTCGGGTGCGGCCCGTTCGCCGGTCACTGGCGCGCGGCTCGTCGCCTGCGTCGCGAGTCGGTCGCTTATTTGCCGGGGATGTCGAGCACGACGCGCAGCCCGGCGACGAGCTCGGTGTGCCAGGCGGTTTTTGCGGCGGGGCCGCCGGGGCCGCTGCACGCCTCCGCGCGGCACATCGGTTCGGGTCGCGTCGTGAACACGCCGCCGTCGAGCCCGACCCAGGGCCCGATACCAACCCCGCTCGTCACGTAGTAGTCGCCACCGATGACGACGTGCAGGTAGTCGATGCCGCCGTAGCGCTTGGTGCCGTTCGGGGTTTCCTGGCTGAGGCTCCGGTAACCGGGGCCGAGCAAGATCCACGGATCGAAGCGCATGCCCTGCAAGAGGTGGTACCGGACGAAAGGTCCGATCGTGAAGCTCAGCGCGGAGCAGGGGTCCCGTGGGGCGTTCGGTAGATGCCAGAATCGGCACGCCGAGCTGCTCGAGTAGGCGAGCCCTTCGCCCCACAGGCCGATTGAAATGTTGCGGGAGAGGCCGATACCGAGATCGAGCATGCCGCCGAAGCCCGCGCCGAGGTCGCGCGCGGCGTACCCCGTTTGGAGCTCGCCGAACGGCCCGGCCACCATGCCGCTCGCGCCGATGATGAAGTGCCCGCCGAGCGTGTCGTGCGCGGGCGGAACGAGGGGAGGGAGGGCCTCCGCGTCATCGACTACGTTCGGTTCGGCGGGGCTGGCCGTGCCCTGCGCGAAAGCGGTCGCCGGGCCGAGGAGCAGGCCGAACGACCAAAGCAGGCGGCGGACGAGCATGGGGGCGCAAGCCTTACCATACGCGCAACTCGAGGGGCGAACGGACCGACGGATCGGCGTGACGCCCGATACCACCCTCACCGACGAGCCGACCTCAGACACCCTGGTGCTGCCCGCGAGCCTCGGCGCGAGCGCCGGCGACTGGTGCGTGGAGCTCGGCGAGGCCGAGGAGACGGCATCCGTCGAGCTGCCGCAGGGCCGCGCACTCGTGCTCGGCAGCGGCCGGGACGCGGACGTTCGGCTGCGCGACCGCTCGGTGAGCTCGCGGCACTGTGCGCTGTCGCTGGTTCCGGGCGGTGTCCGCGTGGAGGACCTCGCCTCGACCAACGGCCTTTACGTCGGGACCGCGCGGCTCGGAGCGGCCGTGCTCTCGGAGGATGGCGCGTCGTTCGTGATCGGCAGAACCAGCGTTACCGTGCGACGCCGTACCGAAGCGCCCGACCGCACGGCTCCGCGCATCCCCGGGCTCGTGGGCTCCTCGGCGGCGATGCAGCGCGTGGCGCACGACATCGTGCGGCACGCGCGCTCGCGCCAAAGCGTGCTGCTTCAAGGTGAGTCCGGGACTGGCAAGGACGTGGTCGCTCGAGCGCTGCACGCGCTGAGCGGTCGCAGCGGCGAGCTCGTGCCGCTCAACGTCGGCGCCTTCCCCGACACGCTTGCCGACGCCGAGCTCTTCGGTCACCGGCGCGGCGCGTACACGGGCGCGGTGACGAGCCGCGCCGGCGCCTTCGAGTCCGCTCACCGGGGCACGCTATTTCTCGACGAGGTGGCCGAGCTTTCGCCGGCCGCGCAGGTGAAGCTCCTGCGCGTCGTCGAAGACGGCGCCGTGCGCCCGATCGGCAGCACGCAGCCGGTGCTCGTCGACGTGCGCGTCGTCTCGGCGAGCTGGGCGTCACTCGAGGAGCGCGTGCGGAACGGCCGCTTTCGGGTCGACCTGTTCCATCGCTTGTCGACCGTGACGATCACGCTGCCGCCTTTGCGGCGGCGGAAGAGCGATCTCCCGGCGCTCTGTCGCGTGCTGCTCGAGCGTCTGGCCGGCGACGTCGGCGACAAGCAGCTCAGCGGCCAAGCCCTCGCGCGGCTGGTCGGCTACTCCTGGCCCGGCAACGTGCGCGAGCTTTCCGCCGTCCTCTACCGCGCCGCGATGGCCGCGCCGGGGCCCGAGATCCTCGGCTGCCACATCGCGCTGCCCGAGCCGCCCTCGGAGCGGGCAGCTCCCGAGCGCTCCTCACCGGCTCGGGCCGAAGCGCTGCTCGCGGAGCATGCCGGCAACGTGAGCGCGGCGGCGAAAGCCGCCGGTGTACCGCGCAGCACGTTCCGTTCTTGGCTCACCCGCACGCGAGTGGGTGCTCAGAATCGCCCGGAGATGCTGAGCCCGCCCTTACCGCCGGAGACCCACGGGACGAACGCAACCTGATGGCGCTCGAGCAAGCCTTGGGGCGGACCCCGGCGCTCGGCGGTCGTGAAGTAGAGAACGACGGTCGTGACCGCCATCACACCGGAGCCGATGCCGACCACGGTGGCGACGGTCTTGTAGCTGTCGCCCTTGTCGACGGCGTCCTGCCGGTGAGAGCAGGCGTCGCGGAAGTGCGCGGCTTCGATCTCCATGCCCGGCCCGAGCACGGCTTCGGGATCGGTGCAGATCCCCTGCGTGGATACCTTGTTGAGCGCCGCGCGCTCGTCGATCTGCTTGGCGACGTCGTCGGCTTCCGCGTAGCTCATGCTCGAGGCGATCGAGAACCCGATCGCGCCGCCGCCGAGGAGCACGGTGGCGCCGCCCGAGATCACGCCGGCGGGCTTGGTGAGCAGCCAGTGAAAGAACGGCTCGCGTTTGCCTTTGGGGGCGGCTTGCACTTCCTGCGGTGCTTCGCCGCTGGTCCCTTCCGCGGGCTCTTTTTGCGGCTGGGTCGCGGGTTTCGCGGCCACGGCAGGCGTGGCCTCCGCGCCGAGCTTCAGCTTGAGCTCGCGCGTCTCGCCGGCTTTGGCGGTGACGTTCTGCGTGACGACGCGATCGCCCTTCTTCGCCTGCAGCGTGTGTGCGCCGGGCTCCAAGAAGAGTGAGCCCACGAGTGGCGCGGTGCCCTGCGATGCGCCGTCGACGAGCACCTCCGACTCCGCGTCGGTCGTCACGGTCACCTCGCACACGGCTGCCTTGGCGCTCGCGAGACCTGCCTGCGCGGCGTCGCGCTGATCGGGTGCGGCGTCCGTTGCCTCGCGCAGGTACTGAGCGAAGTGCTGCGCGGCATCGCGCTCGTGATTCGAGCGGAGCTCGCTATGCGCGAGATTCAGGAGCACCGAGGGATGCTTCTTGAGCGCGTAGGCTTGAACGAATGCGGCCCGCGCTTTCTCGTACTGCTTCTGATCGAAGTAGGTGACGCCCTCCTTGAAACGTTCGCGGGCCGCGGCGGTCGTCGTTGCGTCTTCGTCGGCGCGTGCGAGCGACGACAGGGAAAGCGCCACGAAAAATAGGCCGCCAAGGAGCGGAAGCCGGGACTTGGGGGACAAAATCACCGATTTCACAGTAGGCGACAGGACGGGCGTTCCGCTAGCGTGGAAAGAGCGGGCCCGGGGGCCAACGCCCCATCAGAACGGACTGTCTCGGACGATGACAGCCTTGCCGGCGGGCTTGGAGTTGGCTCCCCCGGGCTTGGCTGCAGGCTTAGCGGCCGCGACGGCAGGCTTTGCTGCGGCGACAGGTTTGGGGGTGGCGGGCGGCTTGGCGGCCGCTGCGGGCGCCTTCGACGACGCAGCATGCTTGGGGGCCGGTTCAGGGGCCTTTTCGGCGCTCGCCGGGGGTGCGGGCTCCGCAGGGGCGACGGTCACCGTTGGTCCTTCCGGCGGCGGGTTGGGAGCGGCGGGGGCCGCTTCTGCGCTCGGGAGCGGTGGCGGCGGAGGGGCGGCCGTATCCGGCGCGACGGTGGCGAGAGGGCTGGCTGCAGGCTCGGCCTGGCCGGGGCTCGACTTGCGACCGCCGAGCACGAGCGTCGTGCCGGCCACCAGCACGACCACGCCGATCGCGAGCGCCGTGAACCGACCGTTCTTCTTCTTCGGCGCGACGAAGGGATCCGCGGAGACGAGCGGTTCCGGCATCTCCACGACCTTGAGCCGCGCGATGGTCGGCGCGCGCCGCGCGCGGTGCTGCGCTTCGAGTGCGGCCTGCGCGCGACGCTCGGCCGCCTGAACGTCGTCGTTCAGCACGACGGGTGGCGCGCCCTCTTCCTTCGGGACGTACTTCTCGCCCAGGCCGCTCGGCTTGGAGTCGGGAGGGACCTCCTCGACGTCGATGCTGAGCTCCGGCTCTTCCGCTTTGGCCTCCGCCGGCGAAGCGGGCGCCGGTGCCGCCGGTGCCAGCTCTGCTGCTCCTGGCGGCGTTGCCGTCGCCGCAGCTGCCGCGGCCACCGCGGGGAGCTTGAGCGTCGCCGACCCCGTCGCGGGCGGGGCGGGCGCTGGTGTCGCGGGGGAAACCCCGACCGCCGGCAGCTTGTCCGTAATCGTGCCGACGGCCGCGCCGGGCGCAGGATGGTTCGGCACCTCCCAATCCAGATCCTCGGCTGTCGCTCCGCGCGGACGCTGCGCCGCGGCCATGACCTCCGGCGAGATGCCCAGGAGCGTGGGGCGGCGCGGATCGGCGAGCGGCAGCGTTCCGCCGAGCGCCGCAGCGGGGAGCTTGGCGGTCGTGCCCGGGGAGGGCGCTGGCGCGGGAGCCGGCGCGGCTGGCGGAGGCGCTTCTCGCGGCACCGTGGGCGGGTCGTCCTCCCAGCTCGGCCGGAACCGTTCGGAGAGACGCTCGGCCTCTTCGGTCGAAACGGTGCCGGTTGCGCTCCGGCCTGCGTCGCTCTCGGCCATGCAGCCAGGCCCAAGGTACCATCCGTTACCCCGGTGGTGCAACGCGCCCTCCTCCGTGAGTCACGGCCGCGCTCCCGCGGGGCCCTCGCTGCTCTCGCCCTCGCGCTGATTTCGGTGTGGTGCTCGGGCTGCACGCGCGCACAGCGTGGGGCGCCCGAGCAGACCGCGAGTGATGCCGGGTCGTCGCGCTACGCCGGTCTCGGCGCTCGCGCGGAGGTCGTCGCGCGCGCCGACGCGCTCGCCGTGGAGGCGAGCCGGCGCAGGGGAGAGGACGCCCGCCGCCTGCTCGTCGAGGCCGCCGAGCTCCGCGAGCGGCTGTTCCGCACCGAGCATCGCGAGACCGACGCGCTCGAAGCGCTCGAGCTCTGGGGTCAGGCGGCGGAAGCGGTGCCGTCGCGCCGCTGCGAGCCCGCGCTCACGCGTGCCGTGCTCGAGGCGGAGCTCAAGCGCGAGCCGGGCGCTGCCGCGCGCCGCATCGAAGCCGAGCGCGCCGAGTCCGCCGATGCCCGCTGCAAGAAGCTCTGCGATCAGGCGCTGCTCGCGCTCAGCGCATTTCGGCCCGCCTCCGGAGCGCGCGTCGCCGAGCCGTCGACGTCCGGGACGCCCGCTCAGGCGGGCTCGCCGCCCGCTCCCGTCGCATCCGGTTCGGGACCGGTGGTCGTGCCGGCGCGGGCAGGTTTGCGCGCCGAGCCGGCGGAGCTGACTCGCGTCGAGCGCTACGGCGCGAAGGACGCGGCACGCGTAGTCATTCACGTCACGCACCCCGCGCTCTTCGAGGTGCGCTCGCTCGAAGCTTCCGGGAGCGCCGGCCCCAGGCTCGTCGTCGACCTTGCCAACGTCACCGCGAAGAAGCTCGACCCGATGCCCGTCGGCGGGCTCGTCGAGCGCGTGCGCGTCGGTGCTCAGTCGAGCGGCACCCGAGTAGTGCTCGATTTGACGCGACCCGCGTACCGGCGCGTCTTCTACCTGCCGGAGCCTTTTCGCCTCGTGATCGACGTCTCGAAGGACGCGCCGTCCGGCCTCGCGGTGGGGGCGACCGGGGCGCGCAGCGTGCGCCGCGTGGTGCTCGATCCGGGCCACGGCGGCCACGATCCGGGCGCCACCGGCCCCACGGGCCTGCGCGAGAAGGACGTGACGCTCGACGTCGCTCACCGCGCCGCCCCGCTGCTCGCGCGCGAGCTCGGCATCTCCACGCTGCTCACGCGAGACTCCGACGTGTACGTCGGGCTCGACGAGCGCACCGCGCGCGCCAACGCGTTCGGCGCCGATCTCTTGATCTCGATTCACTGCAACGCGAGCGAGGACGGCGGCGGAAAGGGCATCATGAGCTTCGTCCTCGACGGCTCGCGCGACGCGCTCTCGGCACGCGTCGCCGCGCGCGAGAACGCAGCGTCGGCGGCAGCAGCCTCGGAGCTCGCGAACGCGCTCAGCGCAACGCTCGATCGCGGTACGGTAGACCACTCCGAGCGACTCGCGGCGTTGCTCCAGCGCGCGACGCTCGCCTCGCTTGCCGAGCGCTATGCCGACGTGCCGGACCTCGGCGTGCGGCGCGCCGGCTTCTACGTGCTTGCCGGGGCAACCATGCCCGCCGTGCTGTTCGAGACCTCGTTCATCTCGAACGCCCCGGGCGAAGAGCGCCTGAACCGCGCCGACTATCGGCAGAAGCTCGCCGACGGCATCGTGAACGCCGTGCGCGCCTACCGCGAGGGCCGCTGACCCCCCGCTCCGGCATCCTGGCCCCCAGGTCCCTTGGAACGAACTCATGGACACCGGAACGCCGTTTTTTTGGGGCTGGGGCCCCGAAAACAAACCTCTTTGCGGTCGGGGCCCCGAAAACAAACACGCCGCGGCCATGCGGACGCATCGCTCCCCGTTGACGAACCCGAAGCGGAGACCTAGCTTGTTGGGCCCACCGCCGCCGGCCAATGGGCCAAGTGCCGGGTTTTTTCGTCATGACCAAAGTCCAGCTCAAGAAGTTCCGGGACATGCTCGAGGCCAAGCGCGAAGAGATCATCAAGCGCGCGCAGCAGACGCTCGATCAGGACATGGCCCTCGATACGGACGACCTGCCTGACGAGATGGACCTCGCTTCGAGCGAGTACCTGCAGTCGTTCACGTTCCGCCTGCGCGGTCGCGAGAAGGCCTTCCTCGACAAGATCCAGAAGGCGATCGACAAGATCGACAACGGCACGTTCGGCGTGTGCGACGACTGCGGCGACAAGATCTCCGTGAAGCGCCTCGAAGCGCGCCCCGAGACGACGCTCTGCATCCGCTGCAAAGAGGATCAGGAGCGCGTCGAAAAAGACTTCGGCTGAGCTCCCGGGCGCTCAGCGCGCGCGGCTCTTGCCGCGTGGCTCGCGGGCCGCTGCGCGCACGCCGCTCGTGCTCGAGGGGCGTACCGGGGCAGCTTTTGCGCTCGGCTCTTCGGCGCGGGTGACGGTCTGCAGGCGCGTGCCGTTGAGCGCGAGCTTCAGGTAGCGGCCCGTGTGGCTGCCCTCGGCCTCGGCGATCGTTTCGGGCGGGCCCTGGGCGACGATGCGGCCGCCGTGCTCGCCGCCTTCGGGGCCGAGGTCGATGACCCAGTCGGCGCACGCGACGAGGTCGACGTTGTGCTCGATGAAGAGCACCGTGTTGCCGGCATCGCGCAAGCCGAGCAGCGCGTGCGTCAAAAGCTCGATGTCCGAGAAATGGAGGCCGGTCGTCGGCTCGTCGAGCACGTACAGCGTGCGACCGGTCGCTTTGCGGGAGAGCTCGGTCGCGAGCTTCACGCGCTGCGCTTCACCGCCCGAGAGCGTGGTCGCCGCCTGGCCGAGCTGGATGTAGCCGAGGCCGACCTGGCGCAGGGCGCTGAGCTTCTGGCGGATGCGCGGGATCGACTCGAAGAGCTCACTCGCCGCGTCGACCGTGAGCTCGAGCGAGTCGGCGATCGAGAGCCCGCGGTAGGCGACCTCGAGCGTCTCGCGGTTATAGCGCTTGCCGCCGCACGCGTCGCACGTGACGTAAACGTCGGGTAAAAAGTGCATCGCCACGCGCAGCACGCCGTCGCCCTGGCACGCCTCGCAGCGACCGCCGCGCACGTTGAAGGAGAAGCGGCCTGGCTTGTAGCCGCGCGCGCGCGCATCCGACAGGCCCGCGTAGAGCTCGCGCAGGTGCGTGAAGATGCCGGTGTACGTCGCTGGGTTCGAGCGCGGCGTGCGACCGATCGGCGTCTGGTCGATGCTGATGACTTTGTCGATCTGGTCGAGCCCCTCGATGCGGTCGCACGGACCGACCCA
>DASUGE010000595.1:0-7214 GCA_036274215.1 Polyangiaceae bacterium
ACCGGAATCACCGGCGCCAACCGGGCTGGGATGGGATCGAGCTCGTCGACGCGTAGGCGCGGGTTCGCGCCCACACGTCGATCGGCGTCAGCGCTTGATGCAGGTTCCCGTGAGCTCGTCGTTGCACGAGTCGCCGCAACCGCAGTAGAGCGCGCCTTCGCAGCGGTAGTCGCTCGGGCAGTCGGCGTCCATCCAGCATCGGCTCGTATCCGCGAGCTTGCCCTTGCAGACGCCCGTGCCCTGGGTCTGTGGCTCCGTTGCACACTCGTACCCGGGCGGACAATCGCCGTCGTCCGCGCAGCACGCGGTGAGGAGCGACGCGCAGACATCGCCGTTGTCGGCGCCGCCCTCGCCTGCGCTCGACTGGGCGCCGCTTTCGCCGCGAGCGCCACCCTGGCCACCCGCGCCCCCGGATCCGCCCGCATCGAAGCACTGGTTGGCGCAGTTGTGCGACCACTCCCCGCTGCAGCACTGCATGATGACGCCGTACCTCTGGTCGGGGCATGCGCTCGAGTCGAAGCAGTAGCTGCACGAGGCGCCCACCGTGCAAGGGTCCCCGGCGTTCGGTGCCGTCGCGGGACAGTCGCCCGCGAGCGTTTCTTCCACGCACGTCACGGACCGGCAGCTGAACTCAGTCTCGCCGCCGGTGCCCGCGCCCCCGTCGGCGCCCGTACCTGCCGTGTGGTCCCCTGCAACACCGCCGGCTCCACCGGGTGAGGTGCCGCCGCGTCCGGCGCGGCCCGCGGTACTGCCAGCGGATCCCCCACGGCCGGAAGCGCCGGAGCGACCGCCCGTGCCGCCCTTCGTCCCGGCCGCGCCACCCCCGCCATTACCTGCCGCGGAGATACCGCCCTTACCGGCCTGATGCGCCGGCGGTGCGTCGTCTTCCTCCCCGCATCCCGCGGCAACGACGAGCACCACCGTCGAGACCGCTCCCAAGGTTCGTCCGAAAAATCGACTCATGATTGTTCCTCCCATCCACCAAGCGGAAAGCTACGCGCCTTCGGGAGGCGATGCAAAGGGGCGTCGTGGCGCCCCCGCGCGTTCTGCCGAGCCCACCGCGGAGGCGCTACTTGCGCGACGCTAGGTCGAGGGCGAGCCCCTCGTGCGCGACCAACAAGCCTACGTCTTTCGCGCGCTCGGCGAGCCACTGCTTGGCTTCGCCGCCGATCTTGTCGAGGGCGTCGTCGGAGCGGTCGGGATCGTGGTGGAAGAGCACGAGCTCGCGCGGTTTGGCGTATTGGCCGAGCTTGAGCACGTCTTCGACGAGGGAATGACCGAAGCCGCGCTTGTGCGGCATGTCGGCCGGGACGTATTGCGAGTCGTGAATCAGGAGGTTCACGCCGTCGGAGAAGCGAGCGAGGTCGTCGACCGAGACGACCGTTTTGCCGGCGCCAATCTCGTTGTCCGTGAGGTACGCCATCGACGTGCCGTCGTCGTCGTCGACGCGGAAGCCCTGCGCGCCGCCCGGATGGTTCAGCTGGATGCGCGTGACGCGGGCGCTACCGACGCGCCACACATCGCCTTCGGGTTTCGCGAACTCGACCTTCGAGGGGATGTCGTTGACGCTCACCGGGAAGTGAATGTCGTCGAAGATGTTGCGCTGGAAGCGCTCCTGCCCTTCGTTGGCGAGAGGGTAGACGAGCAGGTGGTTGCTCTTGTCGTAGAGCGGGGCGAAGAACGGGAGCCCCATCACGTGGTCCCAGTGCGTGTGCGACAGGAACAGGTGCACGGGTGACGCGCGGCCTTCTGCCACGAGCTTCTTGCCGAGCTC
Organism: Polyangiaceae bacterium; assembly: GCA_036274215.1. Taxonomy (GTDB): domain Bacteria; phylum Myxococcota_A; class Polyangia; order Polyangiales; family Polyangiaceae; genus PMG-095. Next base: position 1,775 of record DASUGE010000595.1, read on the forward strand.
GCGCAGTCCGGTGCCCGCGTCGAGCGCGAGCGTGGAGTCGTCCGAAAGGCGCACCTCCACGCACGACGTATTCCCACCGTAGCGAGACGTTTGCGGGCCCGGCGCCGGGACCGACCCCCGCACTCCGTGAAAGATCACACGCATCCGCGCCCTCCACTTTAGTCGAGACTCCGCGGGGGTTGGGAAGATTTGAGGTATGCTCGGGGGACGATGTCGCTCGCGCCGGGGTTTCTGATCGCCGCGCCGCCCCTCGGCGACCCGAACTTCGACCGCTCGGTCGTGCTTTTGGCCGCCCACGGACCCGACGGCGCGTTCGGCTGGGTCATCAACGGGCGCGAGCTCATGTCGCTCGGGGAGCTTCTGGTGCGTGCCGAGGTCGCGGAGAGCGAGCTCACCCTGCCCGGTAGCGTACGGGTCGGCGGACCGGTCTCCCCCGAGCAGGTGTGGATCGTCTACCGACCCGACGAACGGTTCGCCGAAATCGAGGGACAGTTCCAGGTGGGGGAGGGCGTCACCGCGTCGGCGTCGCGCAAGGTGCTAGAGGCGATCGCCGGCGGAAGCGTACCGAAGAGTCTGATTGCGCTCGTCGGCTACGCCGGCTGGGCGCCTGCGCAGCTCGAGCACGAGATCAGCCGCGGCGCCTGGTTGCCCTCGGACCTCGAGTCGAGCCTCGTGTTCGACGTGCCGAGCGATCGCTTGTGGCAGACGGCGTACGAGCATGCCGGACTGACGCCGATGGCCTTCACGTCGAGGACCGTCGGCTCGGCCTAGGCGCCGGCGCCGGTCGCCTCGTGCTCGCTCACGAGCGGCACGAAGACGCACGGCGTGCGCCGCTCCCACACGAGCTCCCCGCTCCGCTCGCGCCGCCCCAAAAACAGGTGCTGTCCGGAGCTGTCGCCGACGGGGATCGCGATGCGCCCGCCGATGCGGAGCTCCTCGACGAGCTTGGGAGGCGTGGCGCGCGCTCCGGCCGAGACCAGGACGATGTCGAACGGCGCCCGCTCCGGCAGCCCGAGCGCGCCGTCCCTCCGGTGGACGTGGACGTTTCCGACACCGAGCGCGGCGAGGGTGCGTTCGGCACGCCCGGCGAGCTCGGGGCGGATCTCCACGGCATCGACGCTGCCCGTGAGCTCTCCGAGCAGCGCAGCCGCGTAGCCGGAGCCGGCTCCGACCTCCAGGGCGTGGTCGGTCGCGGCCGGCGCGAGCGCGGCGAGCATCATCGCGAGCATGCTGGGCTGGCTGATGGTCTGGCCGTCGCCGATCGGGAGAGCGCGGTCCTCGTAGGCGAAGTCCGAGAGCTCCTCGGGCACGAAGCGCTCGCGCGGGACCCGCCGAAAGGCGCTCAGTATGCGCGGATCCTGAATTCCGGTGCTCGCTTCGATCGAGCGCACGAGCCGATTGGCCGCGTCGTTGTGCGTCGTGCCCGTCACGGGCGACAACGTGGGCACGCTCGACGCGGAGCGCAACGGTTTGGCCCGAGCTCGGTCTTCGTGCGAAGGATTCGGGGATGGACGGACGGCAGGCTCGACGAGCGGCGCTGTCCGTCTTTGCCTCGGCGCTGGCGGCGAGCCTTTCAGCCCCACCGCGTGCTCAGGCCCAGCCCGGCGAGGTGCAGAGCGGCCGGCGCTGCCCGCACGAGATGGCCCTGGTGCGCGGCGTCTGCATCGATCGCTGGGAGGCGTCGTTCGTAGACGTGGCGACGGGGCAGCCGCTGTCACCCTACTACTCACCCGTGAAGAGCGAGATGGAAGCGGCCTACGAGTACTGGCTCCTCGAGCGAACGAACGTCGGTGACGACGCTGCTCGTCAGGTCCCGCTGCCCGAGCCGACGGCGTGGCAGCGCGGGCATACCTGGAACCCGCGCGCCGTGTCGCGGCCCGGGGCGATCCCGCAGGGCTATCTCTCGTACTACTCGGCGAAGCGCGCCTGCACGAACGCCGGCAAACGGCTCTGCACCGAGCACGAATGGGTGACGGCTTGCGAAGGCGAGCGCGCCGTCAAGTTCCCCTACGGCGAGCGTTACCGCGCCTTCGCGTGCAACGTCTTCCGCCCGTATCATCCCGGCTTCGCGTTGCATCACAACAGCTCGACCGGTCATCGCGACCCGCGCCTGAACCTCGTCGTCGAAGGCGAGGATCAACCGCTGCTCCGCCCGACCGGCGACACGGCGACGTGCAAGAGCAGCTGGGCCGGCGACGCCGTCTACGACATGGTCGGTAACCTCGACGAGTGGGTCGAGGGCGAAAAGCGCCCCGTCTTCGTCGGAGGCTTCTACTCGCGCTCCACGAACAAGGGCTGCGAAGCGCGCGTCGATTCGCATGCTCCCGCCTATTATGACTACTCCCTCGGCACCCGTTGCTGTGCCGATCCCGCTCCCCCCGCAAAAGCTCCACCCAAACCCGCTCCCGCGTCCTCCCCCACAGCAGCTCCCGCCACTCCCGCGCCCACGTCCTCTAGCTCTAGCTCTAGCTCTAGCTCTAGCTCTAGCTCTAGCTCTAGCTCTAGCCCTGCCGCGCGCCCCGTTCCCACCGCGCCCACTCCCACTCCCGCTCCCGCGCCGACGCGCAATCCCGCCGTTCCACCAGCGCCCCCTCGCGTCGTCCCGCCCACGCCGACGCCCACGCCGACGCCCACGCCTCACACGTAACGCGTTCCCCCGCGTTTCTCGGCGCTTCCTCTGCTCCGAACGCTTCCCGCGCCGCGCCGCCTACATCGTTCCCAGCACGCGGCCCCGCACAAAAATTCTTCTCTGCCGGCACGCCCTCGATTCGTCGCTCGAGCTGCTACGATCTCCGGATGCGTTTGCGGCTCGCGTGCACGGCGATCTTCGTCGCTGCCTTGGCGGGCTGCGGTGCGACGCCGGCGAGCGAGTCAGAGCAGCAAGCAGCGAGCCCCATCGCGGGCGGCACGCTCGATGTGGACGACGCCGCCGTGTTCCAGGTGTTCACGCGCTTCGAGGACTCGGTAGCGTCCTGCACGGCTTCGCTCATCGCGCCGAACGTGCTTCTCACCGCGCGTCACTGCATTTCGGTCGGCAAGACGGAGAACGTGATCTGCGGTCGCTCTCCGTTCTCCGAGCCGGTCGCGGGTCGCGACACCGTCGCGACCAATGCGACGCAGCCGGCCAACGACAGTCCTTTCTATCATGGTGCCGACGTGCGCGTGCCGAGCGACGGCTCGGATCTCTGCGGCTTCGACATGGCCCTCATCATTCTGTCGTCGCCCGTTCCGGCGTCGAAAGCGACCCCACTCGTGCCGCGCATCGATCGGCCCGTCGTCGCGGGCGAGGCGTATCGGGCCGTGGGCTACGGCGTCGACGACGTCGGCGAGCGCAATCCCGGACGCATGGAGCGCGGGGACCTCGAGGTCTCGTGTCTTTCCGGCGAGTGTGGCCGCATCGGTGTGGCGTCGACGGAGTTCCTGGGTGAAACGGGCGTGTGCTCGGGTGACTCCGGTGGCCCCGCGCTCGACGAGGCGGGGAAGGTGATCGGCGTCGTCTCGCGTGGCTCCGATCCGTGCGAGACGCCGATCTACGGCCAGGTGTCGTCGTGGGGCACCTGGATCACGGAGACGGTGCTCGAGGCCGCCGAGAATGCCGGATACCGGCCGCCGTTCTGGGCGTTCTCGGGCTCGAGCGATCTCGATCCCACGCTGACCCACGCCGGCTCGCCATGCGCGGACACGAGCGAATGCACGCCCGGGACCGTCTGTTACTACGATTCCGACCCCGCCACGGCCGCCTGCACGGAGGTCTGCGCGAACGATCGCCAATGCGGCACGTCGCACTCCTGCAGGCTGGGCTTCGACGTCCAGGGCGGCGGCCTCTGCATCGATCCGCCAGTGTCGAACCCCGGGAGCGGAGCCGGCGGTGAGATGAGCGGCGGCCCGAACGGCGGTACCCTTCCGCCCGAGCACGGCGCGGACGATAGCTGCAGCATTCGTGCTGGAAGGCAGAGCTCGTCCGTTTCGGCGTGGCTCGTCGTTCTGCTGGGGCTCGCCTCCGCTTTTCGAACGCGAACGACTCGCCGCCGAGCGCGCTAACCGGGCTGCTGAAGAGAAGGCGCATCCTTGAGGGTCGATACGAACTCGCCCCGACTCGAGCCACGTGGCACGCTGCGCGACTGCGCGACTGCGCGACTGCGCGACTGCGCGAGCGGCGAGGTCTGCAGTTGCAACCCGACGTTCGTGTCCGCCATGAACGGCTCAACGCTCACGCTCGGCGTCTGTGCTTCCGCGGGCTGTCAGACGGATGCGGATTGCGCGAGCGGCACGCTGTGCATTGCGATGCTCCGAAGTGCGTTTGGTAGCGGCGCGCTGCTGCTGCTACTGCGGCGGCCCGTAGAGCGTCGGCCTGACGCCGATGTAGCCGATGTCGCTGATCCCACTCAGCGTCTGGACCAGCTGCTGGTCCTTGGAAATCTCTTCCATGCGGCGGCCGGTCGTGTAGCTCACGAGCGTGTTTCCGTTCGAGAGGCGCACGACGTCGCCGAGCACGAAGCTTTCACCGGTGCCGCTATACGTCCACTCGAGATGCGGGTTGCCGTTCGAGTCATAGCTATACTCGTGGATGGGTGAGGGGCCCGACGCGTTCGGATTGCCGTTGTGCGCCTCGAAGTACAAGAGGTTGCCGTTCGGGAGCAGCTCGTGGCCGTGGATGCCGTAGAGCATGCTTTGGGAGCGCCACGGTGACTTGCCGTCGCGATCGAACTGATAGACCCCAGTCATGGTCAAGTCAGTCACGGTGTAGCTGTCGTCGCGCGCGTAGTAGCGGAGGGAGTTCGCGTGATACATGCTGGTATTCGCGCCGAAGCCCGTGTCGCCGAGGTTCACGACGGTGTGCAGCGTGCCCGCCGGCGACCGCTCGACGAGGTCGCTCGAGTCGTCTCCCGTCGACGTCCACAGCATGAAGGCCGTGCCCCCGTCGGGCAGCACGGCGAAGTCGTGGTGGCTCTTCTCGAGCCCGGAAATCTGCTCGGCGCCGCTACCGTCCATCGGCACGCGGCGCACGTCCCCGGCGTCGTCGGGGGTGGGGTTGGCTTTGAGCACCCACAGGTACTCGCCAGCCCAATCCATGTGGGCCCGACTGCAATCGAACGGCACGTCGAACCACCAGACCACGACGCCGTCGGCGTCGATGATCATGGCCCCCTGGCTGCGGTAGGAGCACGTCACGATGAAGCCTGTCCCGCGCAACGCCCCGAGCTCCGTGAGGGTCTGCGTCAGGACGGGCGCATCGGCTAGGGCCTCGGTCGTGAGCGAATGGTCCGGGCTGGTGCAGGTGGTGGTTCCAGCCTTCACGACGAGGCGATAGGTGTAGGTCCGTCCGGGCTTGAGCCCGAGCATCAAGGCGCTCGGATCGCCCACGGAGATCGGACCGCCGCTCCCGACGTTGAGCTCACCGTCCTTCGGATCGTCCAAGGTGAATTCGATCCGGGCCTCG
>DASUGE010000596.1:0-3074 GCA_036274215.1 Polyangiaceae bacterium
ACGACGGCCCGCACGCCTGGTTCGCGGGGGACGAGCTCTACGCCGTAGGACAGCGCCGGGACGATGCGTATCGCGTGCTGCGCGGCTTCGGAACGCGCGCGCCCGAGCGTCGCCCCGGCGCGTAGCGTCTCACGCGGGTCAACGCACCTCGACGTCCGTGACCGCAAGACCGCGCGCCCGGAGCCGCTCGACGAGCCGCTGGGGGAGCGAGCCCGCATCGGCGCCGCTCCCGAGCTCGATGCTGAGCGCGACCTCGCGCCCGGCGCCCCGCACGACGATGGCGGTGCCGATGTATGCCCCGCCGAGCTCGATGCGCGCGACGCCCGCTCGCCGGTCACCGCCCCACGCGACCCGCCGCACCGCCTCCTCCACGGCAGCAAGCTCGATGATGCCGAGCGGGCCAGGCGCCGAGGCGAGCGCTGCCGAGCTTGGCGCTTCCGGCGCGAGCACTGAGGGGCCGAGAGCAGCGAGGCTCCGGCAGAGCGGATCGAGCAGGTCCCCCACGAGCTCTGGCTCGCCCGTCGGGGGTCGCCGGCCCAGGGCGCCTCCGGCAGGCGGCTCCAACTGCCCGGGACCGAGCAGCGTGCCCGCTATGTCGGCCGGCCGACTGACCACCCCGCTGGGCAGGCCGCGGAGAGCAGCGAGCAGGCTCTTGAACTCGGCACTCAACCTGTTGAAAGGCTGAGCTTTATTGACGGACGGCGTGGCGCTCACCGCGGCGGCGCGGACGGCGTTCGGGGGCAGCTCGGGCACGAGGTTTCCATCGGCCCGGGGTCCCGCGGGTTGCGTGGGACCGAGGGCGTTCGTTACGCTTCCGGGCGAAGGAGGGCGCCCCGCGAGGTCGAGCGCCCGAGTCTCCTTTGGATTCCGCCCCAGCAGCGCGCTCACTCATCGAACTCGTCACGCATGGCGTGGCCCTCTTTCCGGCCATGCTCGCGGCGCTGTTTGGAGCCGCCAACTGGTCGCTGGCTCAGCTTCCCGGCACCCGCCGCGCGGCCCTGCGCGACTCGCTCGAGGGTGCCCCGCGCTTGGCCCTCGAGCGGTATATCGAGCACCGGTCGGTCATCGAGGCGCGCTGGCTGGTGGTGCGCGCCATCGGCGTGGCGTTGACCGCCGTGCTCCTCGCCGAGGTGCTGCCCAAGGAGATCCTCGGACCCTGGGTGCCGCCCGCCGCCGCGCTCGGCGCGGTGGTCGCCTACGCCGTTCCGGCGGAAATGCTCAAGGCGGCGGCGCAGCAGGCGCCGGAGCGCTGGGCGCCGTGGTTCTTGCGGCTGCTCCGCCCCGTCGAGCTGCTCGTCGCTCCGCTCGCGGCCGCACCCCTCTGGTTGAGCAGCCTCGTCACGAAGCGGCTCGAGCGGAACCGGACGGAGCCGCCGCCGGCCGTCACCGAGAACGAGGTCGGCCTGATGGTCACCGAGGGCGAGAATTCCGGCGCGCTCGATCACGAGCAGTCGGAGATCATCCGTAACGTGCTCGAGTTCGGCGACGTGACGGCGCGCGACGTGATGGTCCCGCGCACACAGACCATCTCCTTCGAGATCTCCGTCCCCGTCACGGAGATCCTGCGCCACGTCGCCGAGGCGGCGCACTCCCGCTACCCCGTGCACCGGGAGACGGTCGACAACGTCGTGGGCGTGCTGCATGCAAAAGACTTGCTGCACGCCGTCGCGCGCGGCGACAGCGCGACGCTCCACCTCGAGTCCATCCTGCGCCCGGTGGTGTTCGTGCCCGAGAGCCAATCCGCGGCGAGCGTGCTCAAGGATATGCGCGCGGGCCGCCACCACCTCGCCATCGTGCTCGACGAGTTCGGCGGGTTCAGCGGCATCGTGACGCTCGAAGACCTGCTCGAGCAGATCGTCGGCGACATCCGCGACGAGCACGACGTCGAGGAAGCGCCCATCGCCGATCTCGGTGAGGGCAAGCTCATCGTCGACGCGAGCCTGCCGCTCGCCGACCTCAGCCGTTACCTCGGCACGGAGCTGCCCGCCGACGGCGACTACCATTCCCTCGGCGGATTCCTCGCGGCGCACCACGGCCGCGTTCCCGAGGTCGGCGCGACGCTCTCGAAGTTCGGCCTCGAGTTCATCGTGCGCGAAGCCGACGAGCGGCGTGTCACCAAGGTCGAGATCCACCGCGACGCCCCGCCGATGTCGATCGCTCCGCGCACGCCGGGGCGCGTGTCCGCCGCCTGAGCGCCGCGCTTCGTGCTCGTGACGACGCGCGCGACGCGTCGCGCGGGACGACGCACGGCGCGGTCCGCGGCACGGTGCTGGCAGCACGCGAGTGACCGCGACGCGCGGCGAACCCAACACCCCAAATGGCGCGCGGCGTGCATCGTTTTCACGAGGCACGCCGCGTCGCCCGACCGATTCGACGCGCCCCGAGGGCGCCTTCGCTCAGGTCTTGCCGATCTTCTTCAGCTGGTCGAGGAGCTTCTGGCCCTTCTCGATGAGACCGGTCTTGTCGACGCCCGGGGTCGGGTCGCCGCGGAGCACCGTCTGCATCTTGACGAGCTGCGAGAGCATCGAGCCGAGCACGTCCGACTGACAGACGGCCGATTGAGTCTGCGGGTTGACGGCAATGAACGGCGGCGAGCTGCCACCGGGGTCGCCCGAGGTGTACCGCTTCATCTTGACGGTTTCCTTGCCGTCCTTGATCTCGATCTCCTCCGGCCAAGCGTAAGGCTTCTCCTTGCCGTCCTTGTCCTTGACCTTCTCGTCGCTCGCGGCCGGGAAGGGCGTGTCGAGCCTGTCGAGGTTGACCCACGGGCCCGAGGGGCCGTTCGAGATGGTCGCGTACCAGCGCACCTTGGGCTTCGTCTGCTCGGCGACGAGGTCCTTCAGCGTCTGGCTGCCGAGGAAGCGCTGGAGCATCTCCTTCTGGTCGTTCATCTGCTCGACGGACGCCGAGTAGTCGATGAGCATCGTGAGGATCTCGCGCTTGAAGCGGCCGATGCTCTTGTCGGCGAGGGAGGCGGAGCGGAACGGGATGTTGATGGCGCCGAGCTTCGTGACCTCCTCCTGCGGGTAGGTGCCCTTGCCGAGGAGCTTGGTCTGCGCGCTCTTCATCGTGTC
>DASUGE010000597.1:0-9296 GCA_036274215.1 Polyangiaceae bacterium
TTGCTCGGCGTCGCCGCTTTCGAACTCGCTCGCGTCTTCGACGAGCTTGGCGAGGCCGAGCGAGAGCTTGCGCTCGCGGGGCGAGACGGCGATGCCCTCCCACGCTTCCTCGAGCTCACCGCGCGATTTGCCGACGTGGGCGCGCGCCACTTCGGCGAGATCCCGCGCGATCACGAGCGCTCGCTCGCGGAGGTCGCCCTTCAGCGCGAGCAGCGAAAGCTCGCCGCCGCGCCGGCGGACCCGGACGTGATCAGGGCTCAGCATCGCTCGAGCGCGCTCCCGCCGAGCGGTAGGCGGAGTGGGCGCGCCGCCGCTCGCTCGTGCTCGCCTCCCCGGTCCCGCTCGACACGAGCTCGTAGAGGATCGCCTGCTTGCCCTCGCGCCGGCGGAGCACGCGGCCGAGTCGCTGCACGTGCTCGCGCACCGAGCCGCTGCCGCTGATCACGACGGCGACGCTCGCCTCCGGCACGTCGACGCCCTCGTTGAGCACCTTGGACGTCGCAACGACGCCGTACTCACCGCTCGAGAATTTCTGAAGAATTTCGCTGCGTTCCTTGACCTTCGTCTGGTGGGTAATCACCGGCACGAGGAACCGTCGCGACACGGCGTACGCCGTCGCGTTGTCGTCGGTGAAGACGAGCACGCGGTCACGCCGGTGACGGTCGAGCAAGAGCCCGAGGTACTCGAGCTTCTGCCCCGAAGCGAGCGCGAGCTCGCGTTGCTTCCGATACGCGGCGAGCGCGCGGAGCCCCGCCTCGCTCCGTGACGCGCGCATCAAGAAATCACTCCACCCCGAGGGCGAGCCGAGCCGGACGCCCGAGGCGCGCAGAAAATCGACGTACACCTTGCGCTCGGCGTCGTAAAGGACGCGCTCGTCCGGACTGAGCTCGATGCTCACGCGCTCCGTCGCGTACTCGGCGAGGTACTCCCCGGCGAGCTCGACGATGTCCCGGCGGTAGACGACCGGGCCGATCAGGCGTCCGAGCACGGCCTCGCGCCCGTCGGCGCGCTCGGGCGTCGCCGTGAGACCGAGCCGAAATGGCGCCAAACAGAGCTCGGCCGCAAGCTCGTACGTGGCGCCCGGCAGGTGATGGCACTCGTCGAACACGACCGTGCCGAAGCGCGCGCCGAAGTGCTGCATGTGCAGGTACGCCGAGTCGTACGTCGTGACCGTGAGCGGGCGGAGCTCGTACGTGCCGCCACCGACGATCCCCACCTCCGTCGCGAAGCTCGTGCGGAGCAAGTCGTACCACTGCCGGACGAGATCGAGCGTCGGCACGACGACGAGCGCGCTCCGCCGGCGATCGTCGATGGCGAGCACGGCGACGTGGCTCTTCCCCGAGCCCGTCGGCAAGACGACGACACCGCGCCCCCCCGACTTGCGAAACTCGGCGAGCGCTTCGGTTTGGAACGGCCGCGGGGCGCGCCCGAGGGCGAGCTTCGGCTCGAGCTCCACGTAGGCGCGCGCCTGATCGTCGTACGCGAGCCCGCACTTCCTGAGCCACAGAACGAGCTCCGCGTAGGCGCGTGCCGGCGCGCGAAAGCCGAGCGTGCGCGGATCCCACTCGCAGCAGGGCGGCTCCTGCTCGCGCTCGAGGCCCTGCACGTCGAGCGTGCCGTCGGCGAAGCGGAGCACCACCATCAGACGGCTCCGCCCGGCATGAGCTCGACCGGCACGTGCCAGGCGATGGCCCCGAGGTAGCTGCCGCGCCGGAGCCGGAACCGGACGAGCGTCGCGGAGCAGTTGCCCATCGTCACGATGCAGACGCGCGGCACCGGCTCGCAGATGCAGAGCTTCAGGAGCTGGAAGTTCAAGCCGCCGTGACCGACGAGGAGCACGCGACCTTCCGCCTTACGATAGGTCGCTTCGAGGAAGTTCCGGAGCTTTATCGCGCGAGCCTGCACGTCGTCGTAGCTCTCGCCGCCGAACTCGGCGAAATCGCCGATGCCGCCCACGCCGCGCTCCATGTAGCTCGGGAACTGCTCGGCGATGCCGGCGAACGTGACGCCTTCGAGCGCCCCGGCGTGGATCTCACGCAGGCGCGGCTCGGGCACCGCGGGCGGGGCGGCCCCGTTTGCGCTCAGGATCTCGGCGGTCTCCCAGGCCCGCCGCAGGGGCGAGGCGTACGTCGCCTGCAAGCCGAGCCCCTGGGCGCCGAGCCACGCCGCGAGCGCGCGCGCCTGGGTCCGACCCCGCTCGGTGAGCGGAAAATCGCTCGAGCCCTGCATTCGCTCCTGGGCGTTGCCCTCGCTCTCTCCGTGTCGAACTAAGAGGATTTCCAAGGGCTCGCGCTCGCTCGAGGGTCAGTGCTACGTGTCTCCCGAACCGGAGGCAAGCGCTTGGTACGCATCGACATCAAGTACGAGGGAGACCTGCACTGCAGCGCCGTTCACGGGCCGTCCGGGCGCACGCTCGACACCGACGCCCCCGTGGACAATCAGGGCCGGGGAGCGTCGTTCTCGCCGACCGATCTCTTGGCGACGAGCCTCGGCTGCTGCATGGCGACGGTGATGGGCATCCTCGCCGAGGAGCGCGGCTACCGGCTCGCGGGCACCGCCATCAGTGTCGTGAAGCACATGACGCCGCCACCGCGTCGCGTCGCGCGCCTCGACGTGCACCTCGCGGTGCCGGAAGCGAGCGCCGCCGGCATCGACGCGCAAGGTCGCGCCGATCTCGAAAAGCGCGCCAACGAATGTCCCGTGCGCTTGAGCCTGCTCCCGGCCATCGACATCCCCATCACCTTCAGCTGGGGCACCTAGTGTCTGCTCCGCCGCGCGCGTCCCGCATCCTGCTCGTCAGCAAGCCGCTCGGGCCGCCCTGGAACGACTCGAGCAAAAACCTCGTGCGCGATCTGGCGTTCGGGCTCTCGCGCCATGAAGCCCGAGGGTTCGGCCGCCGCACGGGGCCCGAACGCCTCGGCAACGTCGAGCTCGAGCCGCTCTACCCAGCCAAGCAGGGCGGCTTCTCCCCTGCCCTCCGCGACAACGCGCGCGTCCTCCTTCGGCTCGTCGGTGGCCGTGGCGCCGACCTGTTCCACTTCTTCTTCGCTCCCAATCCCCGCACGTCGCAGGCGGCGCGTTTTGCGGCGGGGGCGCGGCGCACGAAGACGATTCAAACCGTGTGCAGCGTTCCCCGCAACGACGCGGCGCTCGAGCGCGTGCTGTTCGGCGATCGCATCGTCGTGCTCTCGCGTCACACCGAAGCGCGCTTCCTCGCCGCCGGCATCGCGCGGGAGCGCGTCGTACGCATTCCACCGGCCGCACCGCCCCTCGAGCCGCTCAGCGCCGAGCAGAAGGTCGCGCTGCGCCAGACGCTCGGGCTCGATCCCGAAGCACCGCTCCTGCTCTATCCCGGCGATCTCGAGTTCGGCAACGGGGCACGCCTCGTCCTCGAGGCGCACGAAAAACTGGCGAGCAACGTGCACCTCGTTCTCGCCTGCCGAGCCAAAACCCCCGCGGCGCGCGAGGTCGAGGCCGAGCTCCGAGCCCGCACGCACACGCTCGGCACGGCCCCGCGCGTCACCTGGCTCGGCGAGACGCCGCACATCCTCGAGCTCGTGGGGACGGTCGACGTCGTCGCGCTCCCGTCGGACGTCGCGTACGCGAAGATGGACTACCCGCTCGTGCTGCTCGAGGCGATGGCGCTCGGCCGGCCCGTGCTCGTCGCGACGGGCACACCGGCCGCCGAGCTCGCGGACGGCGGCGGCGCGCTCGCGGTGGAACCCGACGCGGACATGCTCGCCCGCTCGCTCTCCGAGCTTTTCGGGGACGGCACCGCGCGCGCCCGCCTCGGAGAAACAGCGCGAAATCAGGCCATTTCTACGTTTTCACGCACGCGTATGGCTCGGGACTACGAGCTCCTCTACGATGCGCTCCTCTCGTGATGACCAATGACAGCGAAGGCCGCTCGCGCGCCTACTACGATGACTTTGCGACCGGCTACGAGCGCGAGCGCCACCACGGCTATCACGCCCTGCTCGACGAGCTCGAGCTCGGCGTCGCGCTTCCCCTCGCCGAAGGCCGCGACGTGCTCGAGGTCGGGTGCGGAACGGGCCTCATCCTCGGCCGCCTGAGCGCCGTCGCACGCAACGCCGAGGGCGTCGATCTCTCGCCCGGCATGCTCGAAAAAGCGCGCGCGCGCGGGCTCCGCGTGCGCGAGGCGAGCGCGACCGAGCTCCCTTACCCCGACGCGAGCTTCGACCTCGTCCTGAGCTTCAAGGTGCTTGCTCACGTCCCGGATCTCCCGCGTGCCTTGAGCGAAATGGCGCGCGTCTGCCGCCCCGGGGGTCGCGTGCTCGCCGAGCTCTACAACCCGTGGAGCCTGCGCTACCTCGCGAAACGCCTCGCCGGCCCGGGCAAGATCTCCGACGGTCGCACCGAAGCCGACGTCTACACGCGCTGGGATCCCCCGACGAAGCTCCGCGCGCTCCTGCCCCCGGCGCTCGAGCTCGAGGAAGTGCGCGGCCTGCGCGTGCTCACCCCCGCGGCCTTCGTTCACAAGCTCCCGCTCGTCGGCAGCGCGCTCGCCCGCGCGGAGCACGTGGTGACACGCAGCCCCCTGCGCTGGTTCGGCGGCTTCCTCGTCGTGGTCGCGACCAAGCGCGGCTAACCGCGGTCGTCACGACGCGCGGCTCGCTAACGTCGCCGTTGCCGCGCTCGCGTCAATGCGCGCGCGGGTCCGTCTCCGGATCGCGCTCCGTGCTCGCGAGCGTCGCCACGCAGGTGCGCTCGTCGTCGAGCTCGAAGCAGCGAACTCCGACGAGGCTCGGCACCCCGAGCCCACCCGCCGCCGCGCGCAGCGCTGCTTGTGCTTGCTCCGCATCGCACCTTTTCGGCCCGCAGCGCGCGCGGATCACGCCGAGCTCCACCTGTCCGACGGGTAGCAGCGCGTACTCTGCGACCTCGGCGCCGGGGCGTCGACTCCGCGCGTAGTTCGAGACGAGCGGCGTGAGATCGATCCGCACGGCCTTGGCGGCCTCGAACGAAAGGGAGTCGGAGTCCTTCCCCCAGACGCCGCGAGGACTCGGCTCGCGAGCGATGGCGCCGGAGCGCGGCCGCGTCACGGTCGCCTGGCAGGAGAGGTATCCGTCGATCTCCTCGTCGCACCACTCCCCGGCGAGAACGCTGCCGCCCCGGCTCCGCGCCTGCTCCTCGAGCGCGCGCCGGAGGGCCGCGACGTCACAGAACAGGCTCGTCGCAGGAACGCTCTCCAGGCGCTCCCACTTCTGCCGCGGCTCGCAGCGTGCCTCGACAGAGCCCAGCACGACGTGCCCCGCCGGAACGGCCCCGGTGCGCGCGATGTCGTGGGGCCCCGGCGCCGGCACATCGCCGCAGTAACAGCCCACCACGGCCCACGCCGAGGCAACGACGACGGAGAATCTCACGCGACCCACGGGCTCGAGATTGTCCCCCAAATAGAGAAAAGGCGCGACCGTCGTCGCGCCTTTTCCGATCGTTGCGCTGCCCTGCTTACCCGCTCGAGCAAGGAAAGCAGTGCAGTTGGGCGATGCTTACGCGCCGCCCTGGCCAGCGCCGGCCGTAGCCGAGCCGGACGCGCCACCGGCGTCCGCGCCAGCGCCAGACGAGCCGCCGACCGCGTTGCCGGCGCCAGCGCCACCGTTGTCACCGGTGCCCGCGGAACCACCAACCGTCGTCGGAGCGCCGCCCTGGTCGCCGCCGCCAGTGTCGCCACTGCCGGACGCGCCGCCCGTGCCGCCCTTGCCAGCCGTGCCGCCCTTGCCAGCGGAGCCGCTCGAGCCAGCCTTGCCACCGCTCGCGGTGCTTCCGGCCTTGCCCGCGCTGCCAGACTTGCCAGCCGAGCCGCCCTTAGAGCCGCCCGTGCCGCCCGTGCCGGCGGTGTCGTCATCGTCGCCGCCGCATCCCACTGCTGCGACGCTCGCGCTCAGCGCGACCATCGCAAGTAGGCTAGTCAGCTTGTTCATATTCAATTTCCTCCGAAACCTAGGTTAACCATGGGGGCACTGTTGCCCGCCGCGCTCCATGCAGATTCCGTGCCGGATCGCACGCAAGGTATGAAGCAATTTCGTAACTGCCTGTAAATCCAACCGATCGGTCACTGGCTGCCGGGCCGGGTCACGCAGTGCGTCACCCCCGGACCACGACAACTGTGTCAGGGCTCTCATACACTGGAGCACCTTTCCCACCAAGCGGAAAGTTCACGATTTTCGCGGCAGTGATGCTGAAAATACCGAGAAACAACCGGGCGGCTCTGGGCATACTCGGGGTTTTTTGCACATTTTTTGCGAATCACCCGGGAATTCAACCGTCACTGAATTCGCTGGCCGCAAATAGCGCTCGAACCATCACCTGACCGATTCCGCCCACACGGTTTTTGCGGACATTTAGGGTGAGCGGCACCGCACCCCCGTCGCCGCTTTCGCCGGGCACGACCCCCACCAGCATCGTGGCCGCGGGCGCTACGAGCTCCGCGTGCCGTTCGAGCGCGGTGAGCACGACGGCGCAACCTTGATCGGCAACCTGCCTCAGCGCGTACGCCGTCTCGGCGATGCGTGCATCGAGGTGGCCGGGCTCGCTCACCGCGATCCCTTCGATGTCGTCGACCAGGAGCACGGCGCGCTCGTAGCGTGCCCAGAGCTGCGTGCTGCGCTCGATGAGGAGCGCGAGCGTGTCCCCAGAACCGAAGCGCGCGAGGTGCAGGTGCGCGCCGACCTTTTGGATGACGGTGTCGACGGCGTCGCTCACGGCGCGACGGACGGTGTCGTTCGCGGTGACGCCACCCGCGAGGATGTCGCCGTACGTCACTTCGGAAGCCGGGTACACGCGGCGCACCGCGCGCGCGGCGAGCCGTGCGACGAGCTCGGTCTCCTCGACGCCGCGTGTCGCGAACACGACGCCCGCGGACGCTCGCGCCGCCATGTACGCCATCATCAATGCAAGCGCCGTCCGCCCCGAGCCCGGCGCGCCGGTGAGCGCGAGCACGGTGCCGGGCCGCAGGCCGCCTCCAAGCAAGCTGTCGATGCCTGGGAACCCCGTCGCGATCGGCTTGGTGGCCGCGCCGAGTCGCGTGGCGACGTCGACCTGCATGTTGGCAAGCGACACTGGCCCCAGAGTGGACGGATGTGCAGGAATCTCCGCCAAGGCTTCAGCATACCAGAGGCCCGGAAATCGGGGGCTGACGGGAGCGCCCGAGGGAGCGTACGATGTCAACTCCCCCCAACGGAGCATCATGGCAGAGCCTTTCAAGAGCGAACTCAAGACCGGCGCCGAGCGCTACCTCGCCAAAGTGATGGTGAGCGCATTCAGCGAAGGGTGGCGTAAACCCGAGGATTTCCTGCGCCACTTCAAGCCCGGTGACTTGATGCAACGGCTGGAGAAGGTTCCGGATCTTCGTGCTTCGATCCTCGTGAAGGCCGCCGGGGTGCATGAGCGTATCGTGCGCAAGAAGTCGACGGGGTCGGCCGCGGAAGATCTGCGCATCGCGCTCGACGAAGGGCTCACGACGCCCGCGGATCTGCTCGACCTTTTTCCCGTCGACGATCGGGTTCGCCACCTCGAGCGCTCGAAGCTCTGGGCCTTCCTCACGGAGGAGCACTTCTGGGAGCCCAACGCGTCCGCCGGTGCGGGCCAGGCCGTGGCGCGCATGGTTTACCTACTCGACGCCGCCCTCGGCGAGTCGCTCCTCTCGCTCCAGGACGTGACCGACGGCATCACCTTCGAGACCATCTCCGCGCGGCTGCCGCACAAGGAGCTGCAGCGCGTCGTGAAGCAAGCGCTCGAGGCGGGCCGGAAAAAGCAGCCCTTCGGCGAAGACGCGCTCTTCAGCGTCGTGGCGCTCAAGGACCTGCTCGGCCACATCCCGCTCGACCACGTGTACAAGCGCGTGATCGTCGCCAAGCTCGCGCAGCCCGCCGGTTTCATCGGCAGCGCCGTGGGCGAGGAAGCATGGCCCGAGGACGATCCGGCGTCGCAGAAGCCGCAAGTCGAGCCCGCGACCGAGCAGCCGAAAGCGGAAGCCAAGCGCGGAGCTCCACCGAAGCCGTCCAAGGCCGAGCCGAAGGAAGCGGAAGAAACCGTCACCGACGACGAGCTCGAAGAGGTTCCGGTGCCGAGCGGCGGCAGCCAGAGCTCGCGCCCGCCAGCCGAGGAGGAAGCGCGCCGCAAGGTGGCGGATCGCCTGAGCGCGATCAATCGCTTGCCGCCCCGCCACGCCGATCTGTCGACGCCCATCCTGCTGTCGATCGACAGCATGTACTCGGAGCTTCTGACGGCCCCGACCGACGAGGCGCGCGAGATGTGCATTCGGGACTCCTTCCCGAACGAAGCGCACCTCTCGACGGCGCTGCTCGCGCTCATCGAGCTGCTCGATCCGAGCATCGACGTGAACGACCCGGTCATCCGCGACGCGGACGCCGAGTCGCTGATCAAGGTCGTGCTGTTCGAGGAACGCCGCCGCTACGAGCAGGCGAACCCGGCCGGTCGTGGTCCCGCGGTCGCCCCGGCGCCCCCCGGCTCCGGAAACAAGCGTTCGGTGCCGCCTCCCCTGCCCGGCGGCAACGAGAAGCGCGCCCGCTGAGCAGGCGTCGCTTCGCAACTCGACGCGCGGCTCCCTGCGGGTGAGCCGCGCGTTTCGTTTTTCAGGGCTTCGTGATGCGCAGGAAGAGGATGTTCAGCGCCTCCTCCGACCAGAGCTCCAGGCGCTTGATGCCGGACTCCGGGAGATCCTGCGTCAGATCGATCATGTCCTGACGTGAGCGGTAGACGAGGGTCCAATCCATGATCGCTTCCATGAAGCCTACGTCGCGAATTCCGGGCAGAAAGTTCGCGATCAGGAAGCTTCCGCCGGGGCGCACCATGCGGTGCATGGCCTGCACGAGGCGCCGGCCGCTGCGCAGCGACAGGTAATCGAAGAGGCCGGTCGAGTAGACGAAGTCGAACTCTTCCCTGTAACGGTCCTTGTGCAAGAGGTGACGAAAGGACGCCGTCTCGGTTTCGACTCCGAGGCCACCGTAGCTCGCGCGCACCTCCTCGAGGCTCATCGGATCGGCGTCGAGCGCGAGCATGCGTCCGGTGCGCCGGCGCCGAACGGCGACGGACAGGCTCGCTTCGCGCAGGTGGCCGGCCGCGATCGACAGCACGTGCGGGCGCGGGCGCTGCTCGGCGAGGCGATCGATCTGCGTCGCCACGAGAGCGCGTCGCGCGCGCACGCCGGCGCAGGCGGGGCCGTGGATCATGTAATCGAAGACGACGCGGGTGCCTCGCAGGGGTGGAATTCTTGTCGCGACGTCACGATTGAAGTGCGCGACCGCGGCTTGTTC
>DASUGE010000598.1:0-7614 GCA_036274215.1 Polyangiaceae bacterium
AGATCTTTCGGCAGCCTTTTCGGGTCGAAGATCCACCACGGTCAGCTCGACCGCCTCGGCGTCTGACGCCCCTGCGTACGCTTGCAGCAGCACAGCCATCGCCAACAGTGCCGGTGGCACGGCGGCTTTGCCCGCCCCGGCGTCCCGGTACATCGCCTCAGATGATCACGTATGGCAGGCCGACGATTCGCCCACGAATTCTGCCGGTTCAACTGATCGGCGCTCTAGAGACCCATATCCGCGCGTAAGGCGACGACGATGTAACAGTGATTGATGACGTCGGCTTCCGACTTGACTTCGCTCGTGTAGTTGAGACCGTACGGCCAGAAATGCTGGGTGTCGCCGTGCACCTCGTCGTCAGCAATGCCCGTGAGCTCGCGAAGCTTCGCCGTTGCTTGCGCCCCGTTCCAGATACCGTTCACGAGGTGCGTCGACCACTGCGACACGGTACCGACTCCCACCGTGTGCGCGATCTCGTGCATCGCGGTGATGTACTCCATGTAATCTTTTCCGCCGAAGCGGATCGAACCGTTCGAGCTGCCGTCTGCCGTCTCCACGCTCGGCACGTAGGTGACCGTCGTCGCCTTCGTGATGTTCGTGTAGCAGTTGTAGTAGTCGACGGCTTGGTCCATCGCCTCGGTGATGAGGTCGTAGGCCTTCTGCTCGTCGGCGGTCGGGTTCGCGTTCTTCGTCAACGTGTACGTCACGTGGCCATTCGCGGGACAGTCGCCGAGCCCGCCGCCCGAGCCGCTCATCCCCATGCCGCCCATGCTCGTGCCGCTCGTCCCCATGCCGGCCATGCCGCCCAGGCTGCGTCCACCGGCGCCGCCCGTCGCCATGCGTCCGCCACTCGCCATGCGTCCACCCATGCCGCGTCCGCTGTCGCCGCCCGCGCCGCCCATCGGTTCGCCGCCGCTGACTCCGGCGCTCGCGCCGCCGCTCCCCGCACCGCCCCCCGATACTCCGCCTTGACCCTCACCGCCGCGACCGCCGCCGCCACCGAGCGCGCTCATGCCGCCCGTGCCCGCGCCTTCACCGCTCATGGTTCCACCGCTGGCCGCGCCGCCACCGGTGCCCGCGCCGCTCCCGCCCGATGTGCCGCCGCGCCCGCCTTCGGTCACCATCATCACGCCGCCCGTGCCCGCCATGGCGTCGTCGTCGCCGTCGGCCGTCCCGCCACAGCCAACGAGCCACAGTCCGAGGAAGCTCAGGGAAATGGCTCGACGGGTTGTCATCAGAGCGAAGATCCCGAGCGTACCGCCTTTTTTCGAGACCGTCCTCACGCGGGCCTGCACAAAATGCTGAAAAATATCTGTTCTTTCCGCACGCCGCGGAAACTTTCCCAGCTACCGGACGCCGCCTGTCTTTGCTAGCGTCACGGCGTCGCTCGGGGCGCGCACGCTCGGCACCAAACGCCGGCGGTCGCTGAGAAGAACCCGCCGAACCTGATCCGGTTAGCACCGGCGTAGGAAAGCGACTCTTGCAGATTCGGCGGCTCGTCTCGTTCCCCCCGGCGACGAACGGAGCAGCGACGATGGCCGAACGAATCCTCCCCTGGCGCGGTGCAGCGAACCCCTCGAGCGAAGGTGCGGGCACGAACCCCGGCTCCTTCGCGAATCCTTCCGACGTGGGCGGGCCGCTCACGTTCTCGTCCCCCGACGCACCCGGCATGCCGGCGCCGAGCGTGCGCACGGCCTGGGATTTCCTTCCGCCCGGCTGGCAGCGCCAGGGCGTGCGCGCCGTTCCGCCGCCCGGCTTCTCGCCGGTCACGCAGCTCGAGTACGCGCGCGTCGGCGAAATCACCCCCGACATGCGGCGTGTCGCCCAGAACGAGAGCCACCTCAAGGCCGAGCAGATCCGCGACGAGATCGCCGCCGGCCGCATGATCCTGCCGGCCAATCGCGTCCACCGCACCTACGCGCTCGAGCCGATGGTCATCGGTCGCGCGAGCCGCACCAAGATCAACGCCAACATGGGCGCCTCGCCCGTTTCCTCCACGACGGACGAAGAGGTCGAAAAGCTGAAATTCGCCGAGCGCTGGGGCGCCGACACCGTGATGGACCTCTCGACGGGCGGCGATCTCGACGCGTGCCGTGAAGCCATCATCAAGAGCTCGCGCGTCCCGATCGGCACGGTGCCCGTCTACTCGATGATCATCGGACGCCGCATCGAGGATCTGAGCGTCAAGCTCATCCTCGAGAGCCTGCTCCACCAGGCCAAGCAAGGCGTCGACTACTTCACGATCCACGCGGGCGTGCTGCGCGAGCACCTGCCGTTCGTGCAGCGGCGCCTGATCGGCATCGTCAGCCGCGGCGGCTCCCTGATCGCCAAGTGGATGCTCCACCACCGGCAGCAGAATCCCTTCTACACGCACTTCGACGAGATCTGCGACATCATGCGCGAGTACGACGTGTCCTTCTCGCTCGGCGACGGCCTGCGCCCGGGCGGGCTCGGCGACGCGACGGACGAGGCCCAGCTTCGCGAGCTCGAGACGCTCGGCGAGCTCACGGAGCGCGCGTGGGCGCGCGGGTGTCAGGTCATGGTCGAGGGTCCCGGCCACGTCCCGTTCGACCAGATCGAGTACAACATGAAGCTCCAGCGGCGCCTGTGTCACGGCGCGCCGTTCTACGTGCTCGGGCCGCTCGTGACGGACGTGTTCCCCGGCTACGACCACCTCACGAGCGCGATTGGCGCGACCGCGGCCGCGTACCACGGCGCCGCGATGCTCTGCTACGTGACGCCCAAGGAGCACGTCGGGCTCCCGAAGAAAGACGACGTGAAGCAGGGCTGCGTCGCCTACAAGATCGCGGCGCACGCGGCCGATGTCGCGCTCGGTATTCCCGGAAGCCGCGACTGGGACGACTCGCTCACGAAGGCACGCGCGGCGCTCAACTGGGAGAAGCACTTCGAGCTCGCCTTCGACGGCGACACGGCGCGCGCCTTCCACGACGAGGATCTCGACGTCGACACCGATTTTTGCGGCATGTGCGGGCACGACTGGTGCTCGGTGCGCATCTCGCGCGAGATCGTCGAGTTCGCGAGCGGCAAGGCCGAAGGCTACGACGCGGGCGCTCCGAAGAAATCCGCGGCGCTCACGCCCGAGCAGCAGCGCATCCTCGAGCAACGCGGCGTCCTTTCCCCCGACGAGATCCACCGGCTCGCCGGCAAGACCAAGCGCGCCGTCGGCGCCACGACGGGCGAGAAGGGCGCTTGCCACAGCGACTACGTCGACCCCGACGCAGCGCGCCGCCTCCAGGACGACCGGCTCGTCCAGATCCGCGTGCCGGAACGCACGGCCTCGGACGCAGTGCCGCCCGGCGAGTGAACGACGGGTCGCGCTCGGCGCGGAAGCCGGCGCGGCGCGGCTAAAACTGAAAGTAAATGAACGGCGCGGCCTTGCCCGGCGTGAGCGAGAGCAAGAAGGCGCTCGCCACGCCGAGCGCCGGATAGAAAAGCCAGTCCGCCGCCCCCTCGAGGCGCGCTTTCAGGAGCGCCTTGTGCCGGAAGATGACCCAGTGCGCGGCGCCGAGGACCAAGATCACCGCGAACCAATCGAGTGACGGTGAGAGGCCACTAGGCTCTCCGGTCCTGCCCGCGAGGAACTGCCCGGCGACGTGGATGTTCTCGCAGCGGAAGATCGTGAAGCACATCACGACCCAGGCGAACGTGCCGAGCCAGCACAGGCCTCGCACGGCGAGTGACGGCGACGGGCTCGATGGGCGGAAACCCGTCCAGAAGCGGTGCACGACGAGCGCCAAGCCGTGGAGGAATCCCCACAGGATGAACGTCCAGTTCGCACCGTGCCACAGGCCGCCGAGCAGCATGGTCAGCATCAGGTTGCGCGCCGCGTACCAGCGGCCGCCGCGATTGCCGCCGAGGGGGATGTAGAGATAGTCGCGGAGCCAGGTCGAGAGGCTGATGTGCCAGCGCTGCCAGAACTCGCGCACGCTCGTGCTGAAGTAGGGCGCCTCGAAATTGACGGCGAGCTCGTAGCCGAGGAGGGCCGCCGTGCCGAGCGCCATGTCCGTGTAGCCCGAGAAGTCGCAGTAGATCTGAACCGAGTAGAGGAGCGCCGACAGGGTGCGAGCGACGCCGTCGAACTGGCTCGGATGCGCAAAGACGGGGTCGATGGCGGAGGCGATGTTGTCCGCGACGCACGCCTTCTTGAAGTAGCCGACCGCGAACAACAGCAGCGCGCGTCGGACGTTCACGTTCGCGAGCACGCGCGGCACGCTGAGCTGCGGCAAGAACTGGCTCGCCCGCACGATGGGCCCCGAGACGAGCTGCGGGAAGAACCCGACGAACACGGCGAAATCGAGCAAATTGCGCTGCGGCTCGAGCTGCCGCCGGTACACGTCGATCGTGTAGCTCATCGTCTGGAACGTGAAGAACGAGATGCCCGCGGGCAACACGACCTTGAGCACGGGGACGGACGCGTGGAAGCCCAAGCTCGTGAGCAGATCCACCGCCGAGCTCACGAAAAACCCGTAGTACTTGAAGAACCCGAGCAGGCCGAGGTTCATGCACAGGCTCGCGGCGATCAGCGCGTGGCGCCGCCGCTTGTCCTCCGTACGACCGAGGAGCAGGCCGACCGAGTAGTCGACGAGCGTGCAGAGCACGATCAGGCCGACGAAGCGATAGTCCCAATAACCGTAAAAGACGTAGCTTGCTGCGAGCAGCCAGAGCTTGCGTGCGCGCTCGCCACGGAGCGCAAAATGGACGCCGAACGTCAGCGCGAAGAAGGCGAAGAAGATTGGCTGGGTGAAGATCAACGGGAATCGAGCCTGACGAATTCGCGAGCGAGAAGCTTGGAATAGAGCACGGCGCCTCTCTGGTTCAGGTGAGAGGTGCGGCCGCGGACGTCATACGTGTAGAGGGTCGGGTAGCGCTCCGGGTCGTCGAAATCCAGGAACGCGAGCGCTCGTTTACGCGGGCGCTTCAGGCGCGGCGGCGTCAGCGGGTCGTAGACGGGCGAGTAGAGGAAGACCGGCTGGAACCCGGCCGCATGGATCATCGGCTCGAGCTGGCGTGGCCAATCGTCGTCGGCGCTGAGCTTCTTGTCTCGGACCTTGGCCTTGAAATGGACGAGCTTGCGGACGGCAGCGTCGTGCTCGGCCTCGCTCGGCGCAGCGAGCTTCGCCTTCCTCCGGACGCGATCGACCTCCTTCGGGGTCTGTTCGCCCCGTTCGGCGCCGGTGAGGTGTTCCGTGAGACGGACTCCGGTGAGGAGCCGGCCGATGCGCCCGACGCCGAGGTAATTCATCGCCGCGTGCTGGAGGTGCGCTACTTCGAGCCGAGCGAGCTCCTTCCGGTCGTACTTCTCGTCCCGGTAGTAGCGGTAGACCCACGTGAGAGCTTCCCAGGTGTGCCACTCGACCACGCGCGGCGTGAACCAGTTGTCGCGGTCGAAGCCGAGGTTCCCCGCGCTCAGCGAGAGGTCGACGGCGACGAACCTGAGCTTCGGCCAGGGACGCTCGAGCAGGTGCTCGAGGTCGTACATGACCTCGTAGCCGCGTAGCGCGCTCCGCGCGACCTTACAGACGTGCAAGGGGTGTCCGAGCGCCTGCGCCTCGGCGGCGAACACGTCCGGGTAGAGCCCGACCTTGATGTAGCTCGGCCCGACGATCAGGACGTTGCAACGCGACGCCTCCGCGAAGGCCGCTTTGAAATCGTCGTCGTCCGGCCGCAGGCGATAGAGAACCGCCGCGGTGGCCACCAAGGCCAGCAAGTAGCCGAGCAAGCAGCGGAAAAAGCGCACCGGGGCGGGGATCTCTGTCACACCGCTGTCGCGAGCACAATTAGAGCCCTCCGGGCGCTGAACGGGCGCCGCGAGCCGGGTTCGGCGCCTACCCCGACGATTTATTTTCGAGGGAGATGATCCGAAAGCTCGCTTCCGGACACTGAGTTGATCATGGAGTGATCCAGTGACAAAGTAACGGGGATTGGTGTTTGGAGTGGCCCGGGGATAACCCTTCGGGTGGTTGGCGACGTCCGGAGATAATCCCTCCGGGTGATCGGTGCGGGTTGGGTAAAGGTTTGTCCAAAGGAAGCTCGA
Organism: Polyangiaceae bacterium; assembly: GCA_036274215.1. Lineage (GTDB taxonomy): Bacteria > Myxococcota_A > Polyangia > Polyangiales > Polyangiaceae > PMG-095. The sequence goes on from DASUGE010000598.1 coordinate 6,056, forward strand.
CGGCGCTCGTGTGGGCTCTTGCCTGCGTGCTGGTGCTCGTCCTGTCCGCGGGTTGCGCGTCCGATCATGGGCCACCCGACGCGAGCCGCGTGTCCCGGTCGGCCGTGGACTTCGATCGCGACGTGCGTCCTATCCTCTCCACCCATTGCTTCTCGTGCCACGGCCCGGATGCTTCGGGCCGTCAGGCCAGCCTGAGGCTCGACCTGTCGAGCGACGTGTTCGCCCTGCGAAAGAACGGTCAACCCGTCGTGGTCAAGGGCGACGCCGCCGCGAGCCTGCTCTACCAGCGCATCACGAGCCCGGACAACCCCATGCCGCCGGAGACGGCGCACCTCCCGCTCACGAGCCACGAGGTGGAAGTGATCCGTCGTTGGATCGACGCGGGCGCGGAGTATCCCGATCGGTGGTTTCTGATCGCGCCGTCACGGCCGACACCCCCTGCGATCTCCCACGAGAGCTGGGTGAGGAACCCGATCGACGCGTTCGTGGCCAAAAAGCTGGAAGAATTGAAGCTCGAGCCCGCTCCGGAGGCCGACCCCCGCGCACTCGTCCGCCGGGTGACGTATGCACTCACGGGCTTACCTCCTACGCCGGAAGAGGTGGCCGCGTTCGTCGCCGATCCGAGCGACGCGGCGTACGGAGCGCTCGTCGATCGGCTGCTCGCCGCGCCCGCGTACGGCGAGCAACGGGCGCACTACTGGCTCGACGCCGCGCGCTACGGCGACACGCACGGCTACCACATGGACGACTACCGGAGCGCGTGGCCGTACCGCGACTACGTGATCGATGCATTCAACGCCGGCATGAGCTTCGACCAGTTCACGGTGGAGCAGCTCGCCGGTGATCTCCTGCCGAGCGCGACGCTCGACCAGAAGGTCGCCACCGGCTTCATTCGCGCCGCGATGAGCACGAGCGAGGGCGGCTCGTTCGAGGACGAGTACGCCGCGATCTACGCGAAGGATCGGGTCGATGCGCTGGGCAAGACGTGGCTCGGGCTCACGGTGGCCTGCGCCGCCTGCCACGATCACAAGTTCGATCCGGTGAGCCAGGCGGAGTTCTACGCGCTAACCGCGTACTTTCGGAATTCCACGCAGCCCGTCTTAGACTTGAACGCGGCCGACGCGCCCCCGAGCGTTCTGGTCGGCGACACGCCGAGCCTCGTCACGGAGGAAGCGGGCACCGAGCCAAGCGCGTTCGTGCTCGAGCGGGGGCAATACGATCACCCGGGTCGACGCGTCGCGGCCGGCGTTCCAGCGGCCTTGCCGCCCTTGCCCGCAGGTGTGCCGAACAATCGGCTCGGACTCGCCCGTTGGTTGCTTTTGCCCGAGCACCCCCTCACCGCGCGTGTCACCGCCAATCGCTTTTGGTCGGAAATCTTCGGCGTCGGCCTCGTGCGCACGGCCCACGACTTCGGGAGCACGGGTGAAGCACCGAGCCATCCCGAGCTCCTCGATTGGCTCGCCGCCGAGTTCGTCCGCCCCGAATGGAAGCCGGAGCGCGCCCACACCTGGGACGTGAATCACCTCGTCCGGACCATCGTCACCAGCGAGACCTACAAG
>DASUGE010000599.1:0-4495 GCA_036274215.1 Polyangiaceae bacterium
CACGGGCCGCTACGTCGAAGGGCTCTCGAGCAAGACGATCCGCCCGCGCTTCGGCGGCCCGGAAGTTCCGAACCCGATCTACGGAACTGGAAACCCCGGTGAGGTGCCGCGCGACGCGGGGCTCGTGTTCTTCGCCGGCATCGTCGGCGTGCCGTGGCAAGACGTTGCCACCGAGGACAGCATCAAGAGCCAGACCGAGCTCAAGTACTTGAGCGCGAGCGAGATCGCGACCGCGGGTCGCTGGGACCTGATGCTCGGCAACGGTGGTCCGCCCACCGACCCGATGATGATCGAGTCGATCGATCCACGCCCGACTGGCGCCATGCATCCCCTCGTGCCGAACGCGGCCATCGCCCCGGACACGGCGACGGGGACCCCGAACGTCATCAACGGGCACGAGCAGACGGCGCTCGGCATCCGCGACGACCTCCAGTTCGCGTGCATCTTCCAGCGCACGACGCCCCTCGCCTGCACCGACGCGAACCAGGACGGCTGCGACTGCAACTCCGACGAGTTCCCGCGCAACAGCCCGCTCTGTCAGGGCGTGACCGCGACCACGAACGGCACGCAGGTGTACGCGAAAGCCTACCCGGGCACGCGCCACCTCCAGGTGCTCAAGGACTTCGGCAAGAACGCGATCGTCGCCAGCATCTGCCCGAAGAACAGCAAGGCCACGGGCGACAAGGCCAACGATCCGAACTACGGCTATAACCCTGCCGTCGCCGCGATCGTCGACCGCCTGAAGGAAGCGCTCACGGTGAAGTGCCTGCCGCGCCCCCTGACTCCCGGCAAACACTGCGAAGAGGGCGAGACGGGCGCGGACTGCGTCGTCGACGAGGACGTGGGCAAGGTGCCCTGCGCCGTGGTCGAAGTGCGGCCGATTCCCGAGGATCGCGACTGCTCGGCGATGTGCGCGCAGCCCGGGCGCTTGGCGCTGGAAGGCGATCGCGCGAAGATCGTCCCCGCCGCCAAGGAGTACCTGGGCAACATCGGCTACTGCAAGGGCTCGGCCTGCAACGACTACTGCTTCTGTGAGCTGAACCAGTTCACGAACATGCAGGACGTGAACGGCAACGGCGGCGACCTCGACGAGTGCAAGACCGCAGGCACCGACCCGGCGCTCTTCGGCTACTGCTACGTCGATCCGGCTGCCGAGCAGGCCGCTGGTGCGCCGCAGAACATCATCGACGGCGAGAACAGCCTCGTGAAGGACTGCAAGTCGAGCGAGAAGCGCATCTTGCGCTTCCTCGGTGAAGGCGTGCCCGCGAAGGACGGCCTCGCGTTCATTGCCTGCATCGGCGCCGCTGCCGCGGACTGAGCCGCGGCGGCCGACGCACGGCGGGGCATGGACCCGAAGCGTACGATATTGGTGATCGAGGACGAGCCCCACATCGTCCTCGGTCTCAAAGATGCGCTCGAGTTCGAAGGCTTCGCCGTGCTGACGGCCCCGAACGGACGCGCGGGCATCGAGCTCACGCAAAAGGAACGTCCGGACGCGATCCTACTCGACCTGATGTTGCCGGATTTGAACGGCTACCAGGTGTGTGAGGACGTGCGCCGGACGAACCAGTTCGTGCCGATCATCATGCTGACGGCGAAGAGCCAGGAGGCCGACAAGATCCGCGGCCTGCAAGCGGGCGCCGACGACTACGTCACCAAGCCCTTCAGCGTGGGCGAGCTCGTGGCGCGCATCCGCGCCATCTTTCGCCGCACGCATCGCCCGACCGAGGTCCCGTCGTTCCGCGTGGGCGACGTGACCGTCAACGTCGCCGCGCACAGCATCGAGCGCGAGGGGAAGGAGCCCGAGCAGCTCTCGTTCTACGAGGTCGAGCTGCTCCGATTCCTCCACGAGCGGAAGGGTCAGGCCGTCGGTCGCGACGAGCTGCTCGACAAGATCTGGGGCCTCGAAGCGAACCCGAGCAACCGCACCATCGACAACTTCGTGGTGAAGCTTCGAAAGAAGATCGAGCGGAGCCCCGACAAGCCGGAGCACATCCTCACGGTGTACGGCTTCGGCTACAAGCTCGTGGAGTGAGGCAGGCGCTCGGCGCCGGTGCCGGAATGCAAACGGCGCCGTCGGGCAGCGTGCCGCGCGGGCAGGGGGCGCTCGCGCTCGTGGCGCCGGGGACTGCCGCGGCCGGTGCGGCGGCGACGGAGCCTTTCCCGCGGACCACGACGCGGCGGAGCGGACCGGCCGTCAGCGCCGAAACGGCGACGAGCACTGCGGCAACCGCGGAAGCGCGAACGACCGTCGACACGGCTCGAGCCTAGCAGGACTCTGGATTGGTTGATTCGCTCGGGGGCGGTTGGTACGTAAGGTGGTCGTCTTGTTCCAGACCGATAAGCTCACCCCGGCGGACGCGGCCATTTTCGAGACGTTCGTCGTGCCGCGCTACCTCGCGCTCTACGGGGAGCTCCTGCTCGAGATGCTGCTCGTGGGTGACGCGGCGCGCATCCTGCACGTCGGCTGCCGCACCGGTTACCCCGATCTGAAGCTCTACGAGCGCGTCGATCAGGCGGAGATCGTGGGGCTCGATCCGTCGCTCCCCGCGCTCGAGCTCGCGCGAAATAAGGCCGCATCGCGGCGCGACGCAGCGATCGATTACCGCATCTTCGAGGAGAAGCTGATGGACCTCGATCCCGCGCAGTTCACGCACGTGATCGCGCTCCACCCGATCGCTTCGGCCGAAGAGCGGCTCGAGCTCCTCGGCGGCATGCGGCACTTGCTCTGCCCGGGCGGTCAGGCGCTCGTGGCCATGCCGCTCCGCGGCTCGTTCCAGGAGGTTGCGGACCTCTTGCGCGAGTACGCGCTCAAATTCGACGACACCGAGTTCTCGAAGGCCGTCGAATACGCGCTCGCGACCCGCCCCTCGATCGAGTCCCTCTCCGAAGAGCTCGAGGGCGCCGGCTTCGAGGACGTCGACGTCGAGATCCGCCAGACGGCGCTGCCCTTCGACAGCGGCCGCGCCTTCGTGGAAGACCCGGTCACGCGTTTACAGATCGTGCCCGAGCTCCACACCTGGCTCGGTGATCACGACCTCAAAAAGCCGCTCGATTACGTGCGCGACGCCATCGACAAGTACTGGTCCGAAGCCAAGCTCGAGCTCGCCGTGAACATCGGCTGCGCGAGCGCGCGCGTGCCCGGCTAGCTGCCGGCCCGGCTCGCTCACTCGGTCGCGAGCAGCGCGCCGAGCACGGCGACGGCGGCGAGCTCGGTGCGAAGCACGAGGGCTCCGAGGCGGACCAGCGCGAATCCGGCGTGCTCGGCCGCGTCGCGCTCGGCGTCGGAGAAGCCGCCCTCCGGTCCGATCAGCACGACGAGCGGCCGGCCCCCGCGCTCGCCCAGCGCTTGCCCGAAGGGCCGCTCGGCCGTCGGCTCGAGACAGAGCTTGAGCGCCGTGTTCTCACGGGCTGCACCGAGGAGATCCGCGAGCACGAGGGGACCTTCGATGAGCGGAAGATCACCGCGTCCCGACTGGCGCGCCGCATCGAGCGCGATCGTGTTGAGGCGCGCCGAGCGTTCGCTCGTGGCGGTTCCGCGCGCGACGCTACGCTCGCTCGTCGCGATCACGATACGGCCGGCTCCGAGGGCCGTCGCGGCGCGCACGACCTCGTCCACTTTGTCGCCCTTTCCGGCGCATTGAATCAGCGTGACGTTGCCCGAGCCCACGACGGACGCGGGGCTCGGACGTTCGAAACGGGCGAGCACACGCTCGCGCTCGACCGCGAGCAGGGTCGCCTCTGCCTCCACGCGCGCGGCGGGATCGAACGCGGTGAAGCGCGCGCCCTCGCGCAGCCGGAGCACGCGCGTGAGGTAGCGCGCCGGGTCCCCCGTGACGGGGTGCTCGCCTTCGCGAAGCTCCTCGAGCGCGACACGCACAGTACGGGCCATCTTGAGCTCTCGAAGACGCGCCCCCGCTAGCGATTCTGCAGCGGTCCGCCGTAGTCGGAGTACGCCTCGCGCGCGCGCACGCTGACGAGCGCGTCGGCTCGATCGGCAGGTGCTGGTGGTTCTTGGCCCTTCGGAACGACGAGCGCCGTGAGTCGGCCGCCGTAGACGCAGCCCGTATCGAGTCCCGTCGCGGCGGGATGGAGCTGCGGATCCTTGCGCGCGTTGTGTCCGAACACGACGTGGGGTGGTCCCTGGTACCGAGCGCCCCAGGGCGGGCCCCACTTCGTGCTCGGCTCGCCGGAGTCGGAGATCGAGCGCAGGTGGGTGAGGTTGTAAGGGTCCTGCTCGGCCATGGGGATCCCCGGGACGAGCCCGGCGTGCACGACGCGCAGGCCGTCGTCGAGGTCGAGCCACAACGGGAGCGCCTCGAGCATGGCCCACTCCTCGTCGTCGAGGTCGTCGAGCAGCGCGGCGTGCGTCTGGTCGAGCTTCGGTAGCGGCTGGCCCGTGCCGCGAGCGCGCCGGGCCTCGAGCACCTTTTCCTCGTGGTTCCCGAGCGCCACCCGAGCGCCGAGCTGCCGTGCTCGCTTCAAGACCTCCCGC
>DASUGE010000600.1:0-4467 GCA_036274215.1 Polyangiaceae bacterium
CCGCCTCACCCTCGTCTCTCTCGGCTTGTTCGGCTTTTCGCTCGCCGCGCCGCGTGCACGTGCGCAGTCAGGGTCGAGCGCGGCCGCACAAGCGCTCTTCGATCAGGGCAAGCAGCTGATGGCCGCGGGCAAGGCGAGCGAAGCGTGCCCGAAGTTCGAGGAGAGTCAGAAGCTCGATCCTGGTAGCGGGACGCTCATCAATCTCGCGCTTTGCTACGAGCAGACGGGTCGCACCGCCTCGGCGTGGAGCGCGTACAAGGACGCCGCTTCGGCCGCGGCCGTCGCCGGCAACAAGGAGCGCGAGCGGGGCGCGCGCGAGCGTGCTTCGGCGCTCGCCCCGAAGGTGCCGAAGCTCACGATCGACGTCCCGACCGACGCGCGCGTCGCGGGTCTGAGCGTGATGCGCGACGGCGTCGCGGTCGGCCCCGCGCAGTGGGGCGTTCCCATCCCGACGGATCCCGGCAAGCACGAGCTCAGCGCGAAGGCGCCCGGCTACGAGGAGTGGCACTCGACGCTGTCGCTCAAAGACGGCGGCGTCGGCTCGGCGACCGTGCCGAAGCTCACGGAGGCGCCAAACGCCGCTGCAGCCGCTCCCGTCGCGGGAGAGCCGGCAGCAGAGCCCGAGCCAGCGCCTCAGCCCGAACCCTCGCAGTCGAGCTCGGGCGGGGGCCTCGGCGGACAACGCATCGCCGCGCTCGTGGTCGGCGGCGTGGGTGTCGCGGGCGTCGCGGTCGGCTCGATTTTCGGCATCCAGGCGATGTCGCAGAAGAAGACGGCCGACGAGACGTGCGACGGGACGGCTTGCCAGACGGACGCCGGCGTGGAGGCGGGCAAGTCTGCGCACAAGGCCGGAACCATCTCCACCATCGGCATGATCGTCGGCGGCGTCGGGCTCGCGGCGGGCGTCACGCTGTGGCTCACGGCGCCGAAGCGCGGCGCCTCGACGCAGGTCGGGTTCTGGCCGGGTGGAGTGACGCTGCGAAGAACGTTCTGAGGATGCGACCGGCGCGCGAGCTTCCCGCCCCGGCCCGGTGAGGTCGGTCCTCGGGCGTCAACGCGACGCTGGCGTTCTTCGGGCGCCGAGCGAGCGCCGCGGGGCCGTCAGAAGCGGCCGGTGATCCCCGCCGTCTGATACCCGACGAACGGGCGAATGCCTGGCTCGAGCTCCGCGCTCTTCTTGCTGCCGCTCGAGAGGATGAGGAGCGTCACGCCGGCTGCGATGCCGGCGCCGCCTACGGCGTAGCCGACGACCGAAAGGGTGCCCTGAGACGCCGCATCCTCGTCTTTGGACTTCTGCTGCGCTTGCTTATCCGGCGGGCAGTTGCTCGTCGGGCAGATCTTGTCGGCGTCGCTCTTCGTGCCGAGGTATTGGACCAGGAAAACCGTTCCGACGCCGAGGCCGACCGCACCCACACCGAACGCAGCGTAGGAGCCGATGCGCAGGCCGTTCTTCGAACGGGACTCGTCCGAAGCGGGCGGCGGCGCGGCGGCGCTCTGATCGGGTGGCGGTGCTGCCACGGGGACCGGCGCGGTGGCGGCGCCCAGCACGAGCTCCACGTTCTGGCGGGTGGCGGGCTTGATGTCCGCCGTCACGACCTCGCTCGAGGCCTGGCCGTTGCTCGCCTGGAATTGGTGCTGGCCGGGATCGACGGGGTGGCTCAAGCCGAGGAGCGCGGGGGGGACGACCGTGCCGTCCATCTTCACTTCCAGCTGGCCGCTCGGGTTCTTCACGCTCACGGCGACGTAGGGGAGCTGCGGCTCGAGCCGCGCGAGCTCGGCGGTGCCGTCCTCAACCGCTTTCTTCACCGCGGCCGGTGCGTCCGCCGGCGCTCCCTCGCGCTTGATGCGGTTGAATGCCTCGTAGGCTTTCACCCAATGGCCGAGGTTCATCTGCGCGCGACCGATGAACAAAAGGTGAATCGGTGAATGGACGAGCGCCTCGGCCCGCGTGAAGAGGTCAACGGCGTCCTGCCACTTCGCGGCGTCGAAAGCGTCGGCGCCTTGCCCGGCTGCGGCGCGCGCGGCGGCGCGTTCTTCGTCCGTGACTGCAAACGCGCGGGGCGCGGCGCACCAACTCAGGGAAAAAACCAATAAACCTGCGGAAAGGGCCCTGGAGCGCATCCCAAGAACGCTATCACAGTGGGCGCCCGGGGGTGCTAAACACAATGGATGAGCCATGGTTGAGTCCGGGCAGGTTCTTGACGGCAAGTACCGAATCGTCCGCCTGATCGGGGAAGGCGGCATGGGGGCGGTCTTCGAGGGCGAGAACACCCGCATCAACCGGCGCGTGGCCATCAAGGTCCTGCACGGGGCCGCCCTCGCGAATGCGGAGACCGTTCAGCGTTTCGAGCGCGAGGCCCAGGCGGCCGGTCGCATCGGTAGCGATCACATCCTGGAGATCCTCGACCTCGGCGTGCTCGCGGACGGCGAGCGCTACATGGTCATGGAGTTCCTCGCGGGCCACACGCTGACGGAGCGGATCCGGCAGCACGGCCGGCTGACCCCGCAGCAGATCATTCCGCTGATGCGTCAGGCGCTCGTGGGCCTCGGCGCGGCGCACGCGGCGGGCATCATCCATCGCGATCTCAAGCCCGACAACCTCTTCATCCTGAACGAGCGGTCGGGGATCCGGGACTACGTCAAGATCATCGATTTCGGCATCTCGAAGTTCAACTCGCTCGGCGGCGACATGAGCATGACGCGCACGGGCTCCGTGATGGGCACGCCGTACTACATGTCGCCGGAGCAAGCGAAGGGCAGCGGCAAGGTCGACGCGCGAAGCGATCTCTATGCCATCGGGGTAATCCTGTACGAGGCCGTCTCGGGCGAGGTGCCGTTCCTCGCCGACACGTTCAACGAGCTGATGTTCAAGATCGTGCTGTCGGAGCCGAAGCCCCTTCCCGAGGTAGTGTCGGACGTCGACCCGCGTTTCGCGGCCATCGTGGCGAAGGCGATGGCCAAGGACGCGGCGCAACGTTACGGCTCGGCGGCGGAGATGATCGAAGCGTTCGACGCGCTGGGGCTCGCGCTTGCAAGCACCGGCGGTTGGACGGGGGTGCCGGCGGGTACTGGCGCGCTTTCGCCCGTGCACCCGGTGACCTCGACCGGTCAAGCCACGCAGGGGTCGTTCGCGAGCTCGCAGCAGGACGTGGCCTTGGCCACGACGCCCGGCAAGCGCTCGGGTGGCGCGCTCGCGGCGGTCATCGCGCTGCTCGTCCTCGCCGGTGGTGCGTTCGGAGCGTACAAGGCGTTCGGCGGCAAGCCTCGCGCCGAAGCGAAGGAGGAGCACGCACCGCCGGCCGTTGCCGCTCCGCCGGCGCCGGCAGAGGTGGCGCAACCCGCGCCGGCGGAGACGCCCGCGGTCGCGGCAGTTGTGGGCGATCCACCCGCCGGTGCGCCGAGCGCTGCCGGTGCGCCGAGCGCTGCCGGTGCGTCGAGCGCTGCCGGTGCGTCGAGCGCTGCCGGTGCGTCGAGCGCCGAAACGCATGCGGCCCCCGCTCTGGCAGGGCGTCCACGCGTCGCCGCGCCGCGACCAGCCGCCGCGACGCCCGCGAAGCCCGCGCCAGCGAAGCCGCCCGCCCCGGCGGGCAAGAGCTCGCGCGATTTCGGCTACTAGAGCGACCAACGCTTCGGCCCTAACGACTGATCGGCGTTCTGGTCGTGCGGCGCCCGAGCGCCTGGGTTGACGAGAGACCGGGGCTACATTGACGCCGATGTGAGCCCTCATCGCACCGCGGAGCCTGTTTGCGCTCCGGCGCCATGGGAGATACTCTCTTCTTCTCTCGCATGAACTTCGTTCGCTCGCGCGTGGCGCTGGTTGGGTTGGTGTTGGCGTGGCCGTTCTCGCAGCTGGTCGGCTGCACCGCGACGGAACGTCAGTACGATCCGGAGAGCGGTGAAGGCGGCGAATCCGCGACGGGCGGGAGCGCGAGTGGCTTGGGTGGCACCAACGGCGGCTCGAGCGGCGCGAAAGGCGGCGCCGGTGGCACGAAGGGCGGCTCGAGCGGGAGCTCGGCGGGCGGCGATTCGGGCAGCGGCGGCGAGTCGGGCGGCGGTGGCGATTCGACGAGCGGCAAGGGTGGAGCGAGCAAAGGGGGCTCGAGCGGCACGACCGGCGGTACGGACACGGCGGGCGCCGGCACGAGTGACGCCGGCGCAGCTGGCGCGTTCGTCGATCCGGGCTGCGTAGCTACCGGAGCCGAGGTCTGTGACGACGGCCTCGACAACGACTGCGACGGCACGACCGATTGCCTGGTGCCGACGACGGCGTTCCCGCTCCTCAACGGCGCCGCCGCGGGCACGGACGTGGCGTACGGGTTCGAAGTGCCGGCGGACGGCGCGAAGTTTCAGTGTCGGGTCACGCATGGCGACACGCCGAGCGGCTCTTTCAGGCCTTGTGCAGGGGGCGTCGACGAGACCTCGACCGAGCGCGTCGTGCACCCGTTCGATCTCGCCGCGGCGTCCGAC
>DASUGE010000601.1:0-2397 GCA_036274215.1 Polyangiaceae bacterium
GTAGCGCCGCATGGTCCGCACCGTCACCCCGAGGGCGTCGGCGAGCTCGTAGAGCGAAAGTCCCTTGGGATGCCGGCCGAGGATCTCCCGCAGCCGGTCCACCCGCCGGTGCTGAGTGAACCTGCCTCGAGGGCGACCGCGCGGCGTGCGTTCCAAAGGGGGTGCCTGGAAGCTAGGCTAGCTTCACGAGAATGACGAGCCCCGTCGAGCTGATCGTAAAAAAACGGGACGGCGGAAAGCTCACGCCCGCCGAGATCGCCGAGCTCGTGCGCGGCTACCTCGCGGGCACGATCGCCGATTACCAAATGAGCGCTTGGCTCATGGCCGCGCTCCTCCGTGGACTCGACGAGGGCGAAACGACCGCGCTCACTCAGGCAATGCTTCGCTCCGGAAAGAGCTTGCGACTCGGCTCGGTGCGCAGGAAGAAGATCGACAAGCATTCGACCGGCGGCGTCGGCGACAAGATCAGCTTGTGCCTCGCGCCGCTCGTCGCCGCGTGCGGCATCGCGTCGCCGATGATCGCGGGGCGCGGCCTGGGCCACACGGGCGGCACGCTCGACAAGCTCGAGTCCATCCCCGGGTACCGCGTGGCGCTCGAGCCGCGCGCCTTCGAGCGCGTGCTCCGCGACGTGGGCGCCTCGATCATCGGTCAATCCGCGGCGATCGCCCCCGCCGACCGGCGGCTCTATGCGCTCCGGGACGTGACCGGCACGGTGGAGTCCACGCCGCTCATCGTGGCCAGCATCCTCTCGAAGAAGCTCGCCACGGGCAGCGACGGGCTCGTGCTCGACGTGAAGGCGGGACGCGGCGCGTTCATGCCCGACCGGGCGCGGGCGCGCGAGCTCGCGCGGGCGCTCGTGCGAACGGCGCGGCGCGCGGGGCTCCCGACCGTCGCGCTCATCACGGACATGAGCGTGCCGATCGGCCGCACCATCGGCAACGCGCTCGAAACGCGCGAAGCGATCGAGGTGCTCCGCGGCGCGGGGCCGAGCGACACTCGCGAGCTCACGCTGCTCCTCGGCGTCGAGATGCTACGCCTCGCCGGGCGCGCGCGCTCGCCCGCCGAAGCACGGCGCCTGCTCGAGCGAGCCCTCGACGACGGCTCCGCCTTCGAGCGTTTCCGGCGCATGGTGCGCGCGCACGGCGGCGACACGCGCGCCGTCGACGATCCCGAGCGCCTGCCCCGCGCCAAGGTGCGAGTCCCACTCCTCGCCCAGCGGAGCGGCGTGCTTCGCGACATCGACGCGCTCGAGCTCGGCTTGGTCTCCGTCGCGCTCGGCGCCGGCCGCACCCGCGCCGACCAGAAGGTCGACCCCGGCGCCGGAATCGAGCTCTGCCACGCGGCCGGTGAGCGCGTCGAACGCGGCGAGCCCCTCGCCTTCCTGATGGCGGCCCGCCGGCCCTTGATCGACGCCGTCGTGCAGCGCGCCCAAAACGCCTTCGAGCTCGGCTCACGCCCGCCGCCGCGCCGCCCGCTCGTGCTCGAGCGGATCGGGTAGCTCAGCCGTTACGGACGACGACGACTTGCGTGAGGGGCAGCGGCTCGTCCGACTCGATGCCGGGAAGACCCCAAAAGAATAGCGCGCTCCCCGACGTTCGCCGGGCCGCGCCCTCGGGCCGCGCTAGTGCACCCGTTGCCCGGGCTTCGCCCCAGAATCCGGGCTCAGGAGGAAGATGTCCTTCTCGCCCGGGCCCGCCGCAATCACCATGCCCTCGCTCGTCCCGAGCTTCATCTTCCGCGGGGCGAGGTTCGCGACGATCACGACCAAGCGCCCGACGAGCGCCTCCGGGGTGTACGCGCTCTTGATCCCCGCGAACACCGTGCGCGTCTCCGTCCCGCCGAGCGAGACGGTGAGTTTGATGAGCTTCTTCGCCTCCGGCACGAGCTCGGCCGTGACGATGCGCGCGACGCGCAGGTCCACCTTGCCGAAATCGTCGATGGTGCACTCGGGCGCGAGCGGCTCCGCCGCCAGGGCCGCGCCGTCGTCGGCCGTTGCGGCGACGGCGCTCGCGGGAGCCGCGGCCGGAGCTGCCGCCACCGCCGCAGCGGGCTTCGCGGCTTCCGCGCCGGGCGGCGGGGCGGAAGCGGCGAGCAGCGCCGCCACCTGCTTCGGATCGACGCGCGCCATCAGGTGCGAAAACTTGGCGATCTTCGCGCCCGTGCTCGGCTTCTTCGCCTCGTCCCAGTGCGCGAACGGCTCGCTCAAGAGCTCGCTGCTCGCCTTGGCCAGGCGCGGCAATACCGGCGCCAAGTAGAGCGCGATCTGCCGATACAAGTTCAGGATCACCGTGCACACGTCGCGGAGCTCGCTCGCGCGCTCGCTCGCCTTCGCGAGCTTCCACGGCTCCATGCGATCCACGTACTCGTTGGCCTTGTCGGCGAGCGCCATGACTGCG
>DASUGE010000602.1:0-3291 GCA_036274215.1 Polyangiaceae bacterium
TGGCCGGCGCGCGGCCTACGGAACGCTCGCTGCGCTCGTGTGCATGCTGCTCATCGTGGTCGTCTATGCGGTACGACCGGGAGGCCACGGCTCGTGATCAGCGTGGTGGGGCTCTCGCACAAGAGCGCGCCCATCGAGGTGCGCGAGCAGTTCGCCCTGCCCGCCGAGCGCGTCCCCGAGCTGTTGACGACGCTCGTGGCGCGCCCGGAGGTGGGCGAGGCGCTGCTCGTGTCGACCTGCAACCGGGTGGAGCTCGTGGCCGCCGCGCGTTCCGGCGCCCCGCTCGATGCCGTCGCGCGGGCGAGCCGCGAGGCACTGTCGGCGCTCGCGCCCGGGGCTCCGAACGGCGCGCTCTACGCACTCACGGGCGGCGGTGCCGTGAAGCACCTGTTCAGCGTCGCCTCCTCGCTCGACTCGCTCGTGCTGGGCGAGCCACAGATCCTCGGCCAGGTGAAGGAGGCGTACGAGGTCGCGCGGCGCGCCGGCACGGTGGGCGCGGTGCTGCACCGGACGCTGTCGCGCGCCCTCCACACGGCGAAGCTCGTGCGCTCGCGCACGGCGATCGGCTCGGGCCAGGTGTCGGTGCCGAGCGTCGCCGCCGAGCTCGCACGGCGGATTTTCGGCGACCTCGCGGGCTCGAGCGTGCTGCTCGTGGGCTCGGGCGAAATGGCGGAAACCGTCGCGCGGCTCCTGCAATCGTCGGGCGCGCGCCTCACCGTCATCGGTCGCACGAAGGAGAAGGTGGACGCGCTCGCGCGCAGCGTCGGCGGGGAAGGGCGCACGTGGGACACGCTCGGCGCGACGCTCGGCGAGGTCGACATCGTCATCACGAGCACGAGCGCCCCCGGCCACGTCATCGAGCTCGAGCACGTGAAGCAGGCGCAGAAGAAGCGCCGCGGCAAGAGCCAGTTTCTGATCGACCTCGCCGTGCCGCGCGACGTGAGCCCCAAGGTGCAAGGCCGCGACGGCGTGTTCCTCTACAACATCGACGATCTCTCGCAGGTCGTCGCCGATTCGCTGAAGACGCGCGGCCGCGAGGCGCTCCTCGCGCAGGAGATCATCGAGTCGGAGGCGCAGAGCTTCGATCGCTGGGCCGACGCCGAGCAGGCGACTCCGCTCATCGTGGCGCTCCGCGAGCGGATCCGGGCCGCGCTCGCCGCCGAGCTCGGGCGGAGCCTCAAGGGCCGGCTCCGGCACCTCGGCGCCGCGGAGCGCGACGCCCTCGAGACCATGATCGACGCTTCGGTCAATCGGCTGCTCCACGTCCCGAGCACGCGCCTGCGCGAATCGGCGACGCTCGCCGCTCTCGAAACCCCTGGCCTCGCCGAGCTCACGGCGGCGCTCGAGCACCTGTTCGCGCTCAGCGAGGACGAGGCGGAGGTTTCGCTGCCGCCCCCGAGCGCGGCCGGGCCGAGCGCTCCGCCGCGCGGCGAGCCCGCCGAGCTTGCATCGGCCCCGGACGTTGCCAAGCTGGGCGCCCGTTGATGCAGCGACTCGTCTACGCCACCCGTAGGAGCCAGCTCGCGCTCGCTCAATCGCGCGCCTTCGTCGCCTCCATCGCTCGACTCGAGCCGCTGCTCGCGATCGAGGAGCTCACCGTGACGACGACGGGCGATCGCATTCAGGATCGCCCGCTCTCGGAGGTCGGCGGCAAAGGGCTCTTCGTCAAGGAGATCGAGCAGAGTCTGCTCGACGGTCAGGCCGATCTCGCCGTGCACTCCTCCAAGGACATTCCGGGCCAGCTCATGCCGGGCCTCTGGCTCAGCTGCTTTCCCGAGCGGGAGGATGCGCGCGACGTGCTCGTCTCGCGCTCGGGCGCGCGCCTCGCGGAGCTGCCGTCGGGCGCACGCATCGGGACCACGTCGCTCCGCCGCAGCGTGCAGCTCAAGGCCGTGCGGCCCGACCTCACGATCGTCCCGATTCGCGGCAACGTGGATACGCGACTCAAGAAATGCGCAGACGGCGTGGTCGACGCGATCGTCCTCGCGCGGGCGGGCCTCGTGCGGCTCGGGCTCGCGGAGCGCGTGACGGAGGTGCTCGACGTGAGCGTCTCGCTCCCCGCCGTCGGCCAGGGCGCGCTCGCCGTCGAGCAGCGCGCCGGGGACGAGCGCGTTGCCCGCCTGCTCGCGCGCGTCACCCACGCGGACACGGCGCTGGCGGTCGCAGCGGAGCGTGGCGTCATGGTCGCCGTCGAAGGCGACTGTCAGTCGCCGGTCGCGGCGTATGCCGTGCGAAGCGGCGGCGAGGTCTACCTGCGCGGCTTGCTCGCCGAGCCCGACGGGTCGCGGCTGCGCCGTGCCGAGCGCCGCGCGGCGTGGCCCGCGAGCGAGGCGGAGGCCCAGGCGCTCGGACGGGATCTCGGTGCCGAGCTCAAGGGGAGCCGGGGCGCTTGAAGCGGCTCTTGCTGCTGCTCCTCTTCGGGCTTGCAGCCTGCTCGCGCCTGCCGAGCTACGCGCGCCCGCAGGGCTCGCTCATGGATCCAGGCACGATCGACAGCGAGGATTTGATCGAATACCGCACGCTCACTCCGCAAGATTTTCGCGGCGACAAGCCGGTCGGCGAGGCGGCTCAGCACATGGACGCGATGGGGGCGCAAACCTACGCGATCGTGCGACCGGACCCGAACCTCAAGATCACCATCACGGGGACGCGCGAGGCCGACGGCGACACGCACTACAAAGGCAAGCTCGAAGCGAAGCTCCACTTCCGCGCGCAGATGGATCGCAAACGTTCCTGGTGGAACCCGAACCTCAAGGAGGTTCCCATCGAGTACGTCCTCCAGCACGAGCAGATCCACTTTGCGATCGCCGCGATCGAAGCAAAGAATCTCAACGCTTCCGCCGCCGCGGTCACCGCGCGCATGCACGCCGAAGGCGACTCGCAGGAAGAAGTGAAGAACGCCATCCAGGCGAAGCTCGACGACGTGATTCGCGACGCGCTCGACCGCTTGATCGAGCGGAACGGAAAGTTCGACGAGGACACCTCCGCCCGCTACGCCCCGAAGAAGCAAGCGGAGTGGTGGCGCCGCGTCCAAGCCGAGCTCGGCGGGGCCGGCGACTAGCGCCATCCGTCACGCCCGGGTGTGGCGCTTTGCCGCCTCCAAACGCCGCAAAAACTGGGGTCCCTGGCGCCCTCTTTCGGCGCGGCCGAATTTTGGTAAGGTCCCCGGCCATGTCGTTCGGCAAGGTCTCACGCACGCTTCTCGGTCTGGCACTCAGCGCGCCGCTCTTCGTCGGCGTCGTCGCTTGTGGCGGCGGCGACGAGGTGAAGCACGCGACGGTGAAGGCGGGC
>DASUGE010000603.1:0-6301 GCA_036274215.1 Polyangiaceae bacterium
CGTCGCCTCTCCGGTTTTGGTGTCGATGTAGGTGCGCCCGATTCCACCGATCGAGGGAGCGGTCTTGACGCGAATCGTACGGTTCCGTACAAACCGTTTCACTCGAGCGGCCAAAAGAATGACCATTGAGGCCGGTCGCTAGCGAGATCAGAAAGTCGAGGGAGATGCGCACGAGCTCCGCGCCGGCGACGACACGAGGATCAATCCGGCGGGAAGGGGACACGGTCGAAGCGAGGATTTTGCGTCGCGTCGGCGGTGGCACGCCGTACTTTGCGCTCGAAGAGCTCGCCTTCGACGGTGCGGAGCTGCGCGCGGTTGCCCCTGCCGAGACGGACCCGGGCGCGGAGCTCGGTCCCGTGAGCGCCGCGGAGCTCGCACGCCACGCCGTGGTCGCCGGGCTTTCGGCAGTGGCGCTAGGGCGACCGGACGCCGCGCGCTGCTACTACCTCGTGAGCGGCATCGACGCGACGCTGTTCCGGAGCAGCCTCGCGTTCGGAGCGCGCGTCCGGTACTCCGCGCTCGCGAGCGAGCAGGGGCCCGTGGGCGGCGCCGCGCAGATCGAGGCGCGCATCGACGAGACGCTCCTGAGCCGCCTCCGCGTGAGCTACGCGGTCATCCCGGAGACGCTGTTCACGCGCCTGTTCGCGCGCCACCGCACGACGACGTTCGGCGACTTCGGCTCTCACAAGACCTACGCGCCCCTCGAGTCCACCGGCGTCGATCGTCATTCCGCGCAGGCGCGCCTGATCGTGCCGACCAGCGCTTGTCGCGGCCATTTCGATCAGCACCCCGCCCTGCCCGTGAGCACGCTGCTCGGCCAGCTCGTCCGCCTGACGAGCAGCCTGTGGGACGGGGAGTTTCGCGTGTCGTCCCTGCGCATGCGCAGCCAGGCCGTGGCTTGGGCGGGCGACGCGCTCGATCTCCGCGTCACCAAGAGCTCCGGGCCGTGGAACTTCGCCGGCCAAGCCTCCGCCGCCGGCCGCACCGTCGCCACCGTGAACCTCTGCCTCCTGCCCGCCGAAGCGACGCGGAGTTGATGCCGCGCGACGCGATCGCGCTCGGCTAAGGCCGCGCGCCGCACACGAGCTCGGCGATGTTGCCTGCGCCTTGCGCTCGCACGCGCCGAGCGAGCGCAATCTCGCGACCGAGGAGCGCCGTGAGCTCGGCGGCCGGCAACGCTCCCGGCACTTTGCGCCCGTTCACGAAATACGTCGGCGCCCCGCTGACGCCGAGCTTCTCGGCCAGCTTGAGATCGCGCTCGAGGCTCGCCTCGTAGCCGCCCGCTTTCGTCGAGGCGAGTAACGTTCCCGCGTCGAGGCCCGCGCGCGTGAGCGCCTGCGCGAGCGACGCGTCGTCGAGCACGGTGCGCGGCTCGAAGAGAGCCCGGGTCACGCTCCAGAACGCCCGATCACCCGCGGCCCCGCGCGCGGCCAACGCCACCCCGGCGGCGAGGCGCGCGCGCTGGTGCTGCGGCAGCGGGAAGTTCTTCCAAACGAGGCGTACGTCGCTCGCGTAAGTCTTTAGCGCGGCCGTGATGGCCGCTTCCCCTTGCCGGCAAAGCTCGCACTCGAGATCGGTGAACTCGACGAGCGTGACCGCCGCGCCGGCGGGCCCGAGCACGGGGGCGTCACCGACCGGAACGCAGGCGCGCGCCGGCGGATCGTCGCCGAGATTCAGGAGGTTCTTGCGCGTCCGCTCGGTGTAGAGCCGCGCCGGGGGAACGCCGCTCGCGAGCGTGAGCTCGGCGGCACGCCGCTCGCGCTCGACGGCCTCCTCGAGCGCGGCGCGCGGAACGAAGCCGGTCAAACGCCGCCCGTTCACGAATAGCGTCGGGGTGTCGCGCACGAAGAGGCCCACGGCGAGCTCCGCGTCGTCGAGCAGCTGGTTCTCGGCGCGCGCGACCGGCATCGGCAGCGGGAAGCCTTCGAGCCCCGCGGCGCTGAGCACCGACACGAGCGCGCCGGGCTCGAGCGCGTCGCCGTGACGAGCGAGCGCCGCGAGCGCGTGCCAGAACGCCTGTTCGCCGCGCGTCACGTGGACTTCGGCGAGCGCGCGCGCCGCACGAAACCCTTCGTCGTGCTGGCTCAGCGGACGGTGCCGGAAGGCGACGCGCAGATCGTCGCCCTGACGCGCTTTGAGCCGGAGAACTTCGCGCAGCAAGGCGACGCTGTGCGGGCACTCGAGATCGCCGAACAGCGTGAGCGTGACCGTGGCGTTACGATTCCCCCAGAGCGGATGCCCGTTCGAGACCGGCACGGTGGCGGTCGTATCGTCGGGGAACGGCGCGATCGCCGCTGGCAGCGAGAGCAGCGGGCGCGCGGGCGCACTCGAGTCGGACGGCGCGGGGAGCGAGCTCGCCGGCGACGGAAGCGGCGCGGGCACGGCCGGAGCCGGCAACGGTGGTGGCGGCACCGCGACCGGCGCCGCGGTCGGCGCGGGCGGCGGCAGGTGGTGCGCGTACACGATGACGGCGATGACGCCGCACACCATCGTGAGCATTCCGAGCACGACGGCGAGCACCCCGACCCAGCTGCGCTGCGTCTTTGGCTCCACCCCGGAACCGTACCAGCCGCATTGCCACTTTGGCAGCGCGGGGCAGCCGGACGCCAGGCTGGCGCACCGAATGTCAGACCCCAAGCCAAAACGCACCCGTATGCAGCGCTATTTGCCGGCTGGCACACCCTGTGCTCAATAACGTCCGGATGTCTCTCCGCCCCCGGCTGTCGACCGCGCTCTTGGCGAGCGCCACCCTCCTCCTCGCCGGCGGGGCGCAGGCGCAAGCGACCAACACCACCGCCAGCATCTACCTGAAGAACAACAACGAAGGCGTCGTGCGCGTTCACAGCGACGCCTACCCGCTCTACCTGAGCCTGAACCAGTTCAACCAGCGCAACTGCATCGACAACGAGTACGTCACGTTCAATGTCGACATCCGTGGCGGCCCAGCCGTGACCGGGGCCTATCACCTCGAGGCTTGGATCGGCACGGCCTGCGATATGCGCAGCAGTCGCGTCGGCAACTCGGCGAGCTGCTACAACGTCGGCATCGCGGGACAGAGCGTCGAGCGAATGGAGATTGCGGTCCGCAACCTGGTAGGCCCGCTCAGCACGTCCGGCGGCGGCGACGATACCGGCGGCACGGGCGGGACCGGCGGCACGGGTGGGACCGGTGGCACCGCAGGCCTCGGCGACACCGGCGGGACCTCGGGCCTCGACACGGGCGGCACCGGCGGGACGAGCTCGTCGCTCGGCGGGGATACCGGCATCGCCGGCACCTTCGGCAACGGCGGCACGGATTCGAGCAGCGCGGGCACCTTCGGGACCGCAGGACTGTTCCCGTACATCATCCCCGGGGGATCGGGCGGTAACGGCACCGCAGGCACCGGCATCAAGCCGCTCGCCGAGACGGCCGGAACCGAAGGCGACACGACGACGACCGAGAGCGGCCTCGACGGGCCCGAGAGCGCCGCCGACGTGCAGCCGATTTCGGTCTGCGCGACCACCGTCAACACCACGCCGCTCAGTCGCACGCTCTATTTCGTGCTCGTCGACGGCGACGGCAACGCCCCGCCCGCTGCCTCCAGCTGGTTCGCCAAGTGGCCCTACAACTACGACATGGGCGGCCCCTCGGCGCCCACGGGCGTCACGGCTGGGATCGGCGAGAGCGCGCTCGTGATGAAGTGGGCGCAGGCGCCCGACGCGCCCATCGACCTCAAGCAGTACATCTTCCTCTGCGATCCGCCCCCTGGCGGCGGGAGCGCATCCGAAGCCGCGGCAGGAGCGGCCGGCCAAGGGGGCGAAGACTCGGCGGAAGAAGAGATGCCTCCGATCAGTGACGAGCTTTGCAAGTCCAACGTCTTCACTGAGGGCCAGGTGCCGACGGTCGACGTGCTGAAAAACAACGTGTGCGGCAACGTGCAGTCGACCTCGACGGGCGGTGAAGCAGGCCCCCTGGCAAACGGCGTGCGGTACGCCGTCGCGATGGCGAGCCGAGACAGCTACTGGAACGTCGGCCCCATCTCGAACGTCACGTGCAACACGCCCGAGCTCGTGACCGACTTCTACGAGGCGTACAAAATGGCGGGCGGCCACGGCGGCGGCGGCTTCTGCGCGATCGGTCGCGTGAAGACGCACGCGCTCACGACGCTTTTCATGCTCGGCGCGCTCGGCTTGATTGCGCGTCGCCGGGCTCGCGGCACGCGGCGGGGCCAGTCGT
Organism: Polyangiaceae bacterium; assembly: GCA_036274215.1. Taxonomy (GTDB): domain Bacteria; phylum Myxococcota_A; class Polyangia; order Polyangiales; family Polyangiaceae; genus PMG-095. Next base: position 4,216 of record DASUGE010000603.1, read on the forward strand.
GATGCGAAACCTCGTGGGTACACTGCTCGGCGCCGGCGCCCTGCTCGCAGCAACGTCTGCTCGCGCGCAAGGCGTCGACGAGTTCGGCGCCTACGGCGGGCTCGAGAACCACGGCTACATCCGCTCGAAGCAAGAGGTGGCGTTCGAGGTCCGCTTCGGCCCCTACCGACCCAACGTCGACCAGGGCGTTGCCGGCTCGCCCTACAAAACGATCTTCGGCGACGACACCCGCTGGCAGGGCGGCGCCGAGCTCGACTGGCAGATCTACCGGATCCCGAAGCTCTTGAGTCTCGGGCCCGGCTTCGGCTTCGGGTACACGCATTCGGCCGCCACGGCCCCGCTCGCGAGCGGCGACGGCATGTCCGCGCAGGAGACGACCCTCGGCATCATCCCGATGCACCTCGTGGCGGCGTTCCGCTTCGACTACCTCGCGGATCGCACGCCGATCCCGCTCTGCCCGTACGCGAAGCTCGGTCTCGGCTACGCGCTCTGGTGGTCGAGCATCGGCGAGCATTCGACGGAGGTGGACCACAAGCCTGGTCGCGGCGCGTCCTACGGATACGTCTGGGCCCTCGGCGTCTTCCTCCGCCTCGATCCGCTCGACTCGTCCGCGGCCGCGAACGCCGATGCCAGCCTCGGCATCAACCACGCCGGCCTCTTCATCGAGTGGTTCAACAGCAGCCTCAACGGCTTCGGCACGAACTCCGGCATGGAGGTCGGCACGAACACGTGGGTCGCCGGGCTGGGGCTAGAGATCTAGCTGCAAGCGCGCTGATCGACGGGCGACGAGCCGCGATCACCCACACGAGAACCGGCGAGACCGGCGCCCTTCCTGTTCCAGCGAAGCAAGGACGCCAACGGAGCCAGGTCGCGTCTGCCTAAGGACCGCTCGACCCGCCCCGAGTTTCCACGCCCCGCCGCTATCTCGACCTGAGCAACCTGGCAATATTCTTCTGCTCCCACGCCAGCGCGCGTTCGTAGTGCTTGAACTCGCGCTCGCGCCGCAAGAGCGCGGGGGGATGCAGCGAGCCGGGCACCGGCTGGATCACGTGGTGCAGAAGCTCGTGGAACACGATGTACGAGAGGAAGTAGCGCGGCACCCAGTCGCGATCGAGCGCGGGGTGCACGCGGATGAGCCGCTCCGTCGCGCTGTAGCTGCCGAGCTTGATGGTGGTGCGCGCCTTGTCGCGCGGCTGGGTGCGGCGCCCCCAGGTGACGAGCACGTCGCCCATCGCCCCCGCGAAGTACTCCGCGTTCACCTGCGCCAGCACGTCGGCAAGATCGTGCGACTGCCCCTTCGTCCGGAGAGGCCCGGTCACGGGGCGCGACGCTCGGATGCGGTGGCCGTTGTCGGTGATGAAGTCGCCGAGCACGACTGACGCGCGGCGGTCGCCCCGCACGACGTACTCGACGAGCGCCTGGCGGACGCGCTCGGGCGCACCCAGGAACATCATGTGCACCCGGACGCGCCGGGTACCCCGGACCCGCGTGTGCGAGACCATGCGGCGGAGGTTGTCCGTGACCGCCAGCTTCACGGGCCCGCCGAAGGCCAGCTCCAGGCGCCGCTCGAGCGCCTGGCGCGCACCCTCGTGGATGAAGATCTGGGGGCCTAACGCGCTGAAATCGAACGGGACTGGCGTGTGGCGCGGGTCCGGAATGCGCACCGCTGCGGGCGCCATGCGCGGAGCCGCTGCGCGACCGAGGCGCTTCGCGCGCGTGCGAGCGGTGGAAGCGGCGAGCCAGGGGAGTCGGAGTTCGGCGGCCATGGGAACCAGGGAGAGACGGTCAGAAGCGGGTCTAAGATCTCGACCTAAGAGACGAGATCGGGAGCGTCAAGAAATGGTGATTAGTCCCATGATTTTAGATACTTAGTCAGCGTCCGGCCGCTGCGTTCGTCCGCCAACCTAAGTGCCCGTCGCCCCTACCTTTCCGGTCACCAGCCCCCAATTTGAGGGGCAAAGCGGGCCTAGGGCGGCGCGCCCCCAACCCCATGCTGTCCACAGGCTGCGCCCCGGAAATCCCCAAGCGATTCAGAGGGCTCCGGGTCGCGCGGCTGCAACGACGCGACCCGGAGCACTCCAGAACA
>DASUGE010000604.1:0-16323 GCA_036274215.1 Polyangiaceae bacterium
GCGCAGCCCCTGAAAGAAGCTCGCCCAGCGCGCGTGGCTCGGCAAAATCCCGGCGTGCAGCATGTCCGGATTGGTGAGCACCATGCGCGCGCGCTCGCGCGTCGCCCGGCGCGCGTCCCCCGGCGTGTCGCCGTCGAACACCGCTCCCGGGAGGTGAAGGCCCGCTTGACGTGTGAGCTCGAGGAGCCCGTGCTCCTGATCGCGCGAGAGCGCTTTGGTCGGGTAGAGGTAGAGCGCCGTCGCCGAGTCGTCGCGTGCGAGTGCGTCGAGCACGGGGACGTGGAAGCAGAGGCTCTTGCCGCTCGCCGTCGGGGTCGCCACGACGACGTGACGTCCCGCGCGCGCGGCATCGATGGCTTCACGCTGGTGGCTGTAAAGCTCTTTGACGCCGCGCCCCGCGAGCGCGGAGGAGAGCCCCGGTGCGAGGTCGTCCGGCACGGCGGCGTAGCGCCCGTCGCGGGGGGCGACGCTACGCTCGGCGGCGAAGCAACGCGTGATCGCGCCGGACGCGTGCCAGCCGTCGAGCACGGCGTCGATGCCTCGCGGCGCGGACCAGGGAGGGGCAGGCACGGGTGCTAGCTAAACGGATGTTCCGTGGTCTGTCACTCTGCCCCCCAAAAATGCTTGGAATGAGCCGGGTAACTCGACCGTTCCCTGCTGAGTATCGTAGGAAAGCGCGCAGATGAGCGACCCCGAGGCCCCCGCGGGCGATAACCCCGACCTGACCCCCCTGATCGAACCGCCGGTCGAGCCCGTGCTGCCCGCTCCCGTTGTTGCGACGGTTCCGGTGACGCCCGCGTCGTCGACGCCGCCCTCGCGCGCATTCGATCGCCCGACGTTCGTCTTTTTCGGGGTCGTGTCGGCGGTCTCACTCATTCTCGACGTGCTCAGCAAGGCGTGGGCGGAGATCGTGCTCTCGCGCCGGCCGTTCGACAACCCCTCCGTCGTTCTCGTGAAGGATCACCTCACGCTCACCATCGCTTACAACAAAGGCGGCGCGTGGGGCCTCTTGCAAGATGCCGCCGAGACGGTACGCCGGCCGTTCTTCTTCGCGGTGAGCGTGCTCGCCGTGCTGTTCATCGTCTCGCTGTATTCGAAGCTCGGGCGGGGTCAGCGCGCCCTGATGTGGGGCCTGCCGCTCGTGCTCGGCGGGGCGCTCGGGAACCTGTCCGATCGCATCACCCGCAGCAGTGTGATCGATTTCATCGACTACCGCGCGGAGTGGGTGCTCAGCATGAACACGATGGTCGCCAAAGCGGTTCCGCGCTGGGGTCTCACCGACCACTGGCCGACCTTCAACGTCGCCGATATCGCCATCTGCATCGGGGTCGGCTTGATGGCGGTCGACATGTTCACGGCCCGGCGGGGGCCCGAGCGTCGTCCGGAGCCCGTGGGCCCGGTTTTGGGCGCTTAGCCGGCTAGCCGTTTCCTCGTCCCCTGGTCGCGGGCTGGTACACTGGGGCCTCGATGCACGGACAGCTCTTCCAGTTCGACCTCGGTTTCATCAGGGAGGGTTGGGTCGCCCCGGGCCCCAGCTACTTCGTGCTGATGCTCGTGGGCTTCCTGCTCGCGACCGTGATGGGCACGCTGTGGGCGCGGCGCGTCGGTCAGAACCCCGACGTGATCGTCGACTTGGGCCTCGCGATGGTGCTCGCGGGCATCGCGGGCGGCCGGCTCCTGCACGTGTTCGCCGACGAGCATTTCATGGAATACGTGCACCGCTGCACGAACCCCGGGCTCGTCGATTGGCACATCACGCGTCGCGAGTGCCTCGCGCTCGAGACGCCGGCCGTCTGGGATTTCGCGAAGAACGTGTGTCACCCCAAAGAGGCCGACTGCCTCGCGTGGGCGAAGTTCTACAACGGCGGCCTCACGTACTACGGCGGCTTCGTCGCTGCTTCGGCCACCGCCTGGTACCTGCTCAAGACGGATCGCTTCCCGTTCTGGAAAGCCGCGGACATGGCGGGCATGGTCGTGCCCGTCGGGCTCGGCTTCGGTCGACTTGGCTGCTTGCTCGCCGGCTGCTGCTTCGGCAAGCCGTGGCAGTCGTCGTGGGCGGTCCGCTTCCCGGGCAATAGCCCTGCGAGCGAGGCGCAGCACCTCGCGAAGCTCTTGCCGACGGCGCAGAGCGAGTCCTTGCCCGTGCATCCGACCGAGCTTTACGAATCCGCCGCAAGCTTTGCGATTGCCGCGTTTCTCATCCTCTACCTCCACGGCAGAAAGCGCTACGACGGGCAGGTGTTCGTCGCGTTCGTGATCGCGTACGCCGGGGTGCGCTTCCTGCTCGAGTTCGCGCGCGCCGACGACCGCGGCGGGCTCTTCGGGCTCAGCACCTCGCAGCTCGTCGGCATCGCGCTGATCGGTGCCGGGGTCTGGGTGCACCAGAAGCTCACGGCGAAGACGACGGCGGCCCTCGCTGCGGGGGCGACGTGAGCCGGCTGCGGGCGTTCGGCCTTGCGCCTGCGCTCGCCGGGGCCCTGCTCGCCGCGGGCTGTCAGAACCAGGGCGAGCGACCGCCCCCGCCGACGTGCGTCGGGAACTGCGGCGGCCCCGCGAACATCTCGGTGGGTTTCCCGACCACGCCGGGCGGCGGCGGCGAGTCGGGCGAGGAGCCCGAACAGGGCGGCGCAAGCAACGGCGAGACCGTGACGCTCGAGGGCAACGTCCAGCTCTTGTTCGACAACGGCCGCTTCGACAGCGGGGAGGTCCTCACCGACGCCGCCAGCATCAAGAGCACCCGCGCCGACGGCCGCACGGCCACCGACACTTGGAACGGCATGGATGCGTTCGAAATCGACGAGCTGCCCGCCGACACGACGTCGTGGTTGCTCGTGACGCCACAGACCGCCGGTGCGGACGCCGCCGCGACGCTCGAGCCCGTGCTCACTCAGCACGCGAACGCCCAGGGCGTCGTGAACGCGGATCTCGGCGTCGTGCGCGAGAGCAACATCGACACGGTCTTCGACCTCCTCAGCGTCCCCGTCCAGCGCGACTCGCGGGCGGCGCAGGTGGTCCTGCGCTTGACGTCGCGGAGCGCGGGGAGCGGCCTCACGCCGCTCGCGGGGGTGACCGTCCAATCCTCGAGCGCCGAGAGCATCAGCTACGCGACCGGCGGCGGGTACAGCGACGTGGCGACGGCAACGGACGCGACCGGCGTCGCCGTCCTCCTCAACTGCCCCGCGGGGGGCTGGCCCGGAGCGCTCGTCAACATCGAGTTCACCGGTGCGAAGACGGGCGGCACGCAGGTTCGAGCCGTCACCGGCGCCGTTTCGCTCGTCACCATCGCGCTTTAGCGCTGCGCTGCCGTTCCGACGCTTGCGCCGCGCTCGGTCATCCGTTACCGACCATCGCGCATGGCGAAACTGATCGACGGCAAAGCGGTAGCGCAGGTGGTTCGCCACGAGGTGGCGCGGGGTGTCTCCGAATTTCGGCGGCGCTACGGCCGCGCTCCCGGCCTGCACGTGATCCTCGCGGGGGACGATCCCGCATCGGCCGTCTACGTACGCAACAAGGAGAAGGCGGCCCAGGAGGTCGGCATCGACGGCAAGGTGCACCGCCTGCCCGCGACGGTCGGCCAGGCGGCGCTGCTCGCCCTCGTCGAGGAGCTCAATCGCGACGCGAGCGTCGACGGCATCCTCGTGCAGCTGCCGCTGCCGGCCGGCATCAGTGCTTCGACGGTCGTGCAGGCGGTGGCGCCCGCGAAGGACGTCGATGGCCTGCACACGGCGAGCGCGGGCGCGCTCTGGTCGGGGCGACCGGGTCTCGTGCCGTGCACGCCGCGCGGCTGCCTGCGCCTGATCGCCGAAGCCGAGGTGAAGCTCGAGGGCGCGCGCGCCGTCGTCGTCGGTCGCTCGCCGCTCGTCGGTAAGCCGGTTGCGGCCCTGCTGCTCGAGCAGAACGCCACCGTGACGATCGCGCACTCGAAGAGCCGCGATCTCGAGGCGCTCTGCCGTGAAGCGGACGTCCTCGTCGCGGCGGTCGGGCGCCGGAACGTCATCGGCGGCTCGTTCATCAAGCCCGGCGCCGTGGTGATCGACGTGGGCACCAACCGCGACGACCAGGGCAAGCTGTGCGGCGACGTCGATTTTGCGGCCGCTGAAAAAGTCGCGGGTGCCATCACGCCGGTCCCGGGCGGCGTCGGCCCGATGACCATCGCCATGCTGCTCGACAACACGCTCTTGGCGGCTCGCTCGCGCGTGGCGACGACCGCCACCGCGTAGGGGCCGCGCATCGACGCACCGGTCGTGCGTCAACGCACCGGCCGCGCGTCAACGCACCGGCCGCGCGTTAACGCACCGGTCGCGCGTTAACGCACCGGCCGCGCGTCAACGCACCGGTCGCGGATAACGCTCCTTCGCGATGCCGAGCTCGGCGCAGATCGCGTCGAGCACGTCGTCCGCGCGCGCCTCGGCTTCGCTCACGGTTCCGTCGTTCACGATCACGTGATCGGCGACGCGGATCTTCTCGGCGAGCGGCAGCTGGGCCGCGACCCGAGCGCGCACCTCCGCTTCCGGCAAGCGATCGCGCCGCGTGGCTCGCTCCACCTGCGTCGCTTCGTCGGCGGCGACGACGACGAGCGGACGCAGCTTCGCGGCGGCGCCCACCTCGACGAGGATCGGCGCTTCGTAGCAGGCGAGGGGCTCGCCGCGGCGGTCGAGCTCGGCCACGCGCTCGAGCATGAGGGCTTGAATCCGCGGGTGCGTGATCGCTTCGAGCCGTCGCCGCGCGTCCGGATCGGCGAACACGCGCTGCCCGAGCCGGCGGCGGTCGAGCTCGCCGCGCTCGTCGAGCACGTCGGCGCCGAACTCGGCGGCGATGGCGGCGAGCCCCGGCGTGCCCGGGAGGACGACGTCGCGCGCGAGGTCATCCGCGTTGATGACGGGAAGCCCCCGGGCGGCGAACCGCGCGGCGACCACGCCTTTGCCCGAGGCGAGCCCTCCAGTGAGGCCGAAGACATGCACGAGGACGTTCGGAGCTTGCCCTTCCCTGAGCATCCGTTCAAATGGGGCATGCGCTTCGGCGTCTCACGGCTGCTCGGCGCGCGATTCGCCCTCGCTTTCGCCCTGCTCGGCTGCGCCGCGGCGCAGCCGGAGCCGCTCCACGCCGCCTCGTCGACGGCCAGCGCCGTGAGCGCCTTCGAGGCCGGAGCGCTCGTCCCGGCACGCCGCTTCCAGCCGCCGCGCGAGCCGCCCCCCGCCGCGATTGCTTGGTCGTACCGTGCCGGTGCACCGCTTGCGGCAGCCGCCGCGGTCGGCCCCGACGGCTCGGTCGTCGTCGGCTCCGTCGACGGCTACCTCCACGCCCTTCGCGGCGACGGGAGCTTCCGCTGGGGCTACACGTTGCGCGGCCCCGTCGTGGGCCGTCCCGCCCTCGGCCTCCACGGCGCCGTCTTCGCCGCCGCCGAGCCCAACGGGCTCTACGCGCTCGACGGGGAGGGGACGCTGCTCTGGGTGAGCTCCGTGGTCGGCGGCGTGAGCTCGCCGCCCGTCGTCGATCGCAGCCGTAAGGTGTGGGTCGCCACCGGCCAGGGCACTTTGCTCGGCTTCTCGAGCCACGGCGGCCTCGTCGGGTTCGCGCGCCTCGGAACCGCGCCCACGCTCGGTCCCGCTCCGCTCCCGAACGGCGGCGTCGTGGTCGCGAGCCAGGACGGAAAGCTCCGATTTCTCGGACAACCGAGCGCGCCGGCGCCGGCGCTCGTGAGCGCACCGCTCGTCGATCTCGAGGTCGGCTCGGCTGGCCTCTTCCTCCTCGGCGCCGAAGGGCTGTCCCGCCTCGATGCGGCCGACGGCGAGGAACGCTGGTCGCGCACGACCGTCGAGCGCGTGGCCTGCGCGAGCCCGGCGCTCGTCGTCGTGGAGGAGGAGGGCCTGCGCTGGCTCTCCCTCGAGGGCGAGCCGCGCGCGCGCGTGCCGCTTGCCGTCGGACGGCACCGCGCGATCGCGTGCCTGGGTGACGGCTCGCTCGTCGTCGGCGACGACACGGGCACGCTGCTGCGCGTCGACGCGGCCGGCGTCAAAGCGCGCGCTCGGCTGCCCGCGGGCCGCCTCGTCTCGCTCGAGCCCACCGCGGGCGGTCTTTTGATCGCGAGCTATCGCGACGGTCGCGTGCTTGCCGCGCGCCCCCCCAGCTGACGATGCCCTTCAAGGACAAGCTCGACCGCCTCGGCGCCCCGGTCTCACCGGGTGCAGGCGCCGAGCCCGCTCCGGCACGCGCCGACGTCCTGGCCGAGCTCCGTCGCAAGATGGAAACGCTGCTCGTGCAGCCGTCGCTCGCGCCGCGGCCGCCCGCGGATCCGAGCCGAACCAGCCTGCCGTTCGCGCGCGAGAGCCGGCCGGGAGGCACCCTCCATCGCCGCCACGTCGCGCTGCCCCGCTCGCACCACGTCGGCCGCATCCCCGTCGATGCCGCCGCGGCCGCGTCACCCGAGCTCCTGGCGCTCTTGGCGCTCGATACCGCCCTCGGTGGTTGCCGGCTCGAGCGCGCATTGTTCCTCGATACCGAGACGACCGGCCTCGGCGCGGGCGGCGGCGTCTGGGCGTTCTTGGTCGGCATGGCGAGCTTCGACGCCGACGGGCGGCTCGAGGTCGAGCAGCTGCTCCTGCAGAGCCCGGCCGACGAGCGCGCCCTCGTCGAGCACGTCCTCGAGCGCATCGAAGCCGCCGAGCTCCTCGTCACCTACAACGGCAAGACCTTCGACCTGCCCCTGATCGCGACGCGCGCCGTGATGTGCCGGCTTCCGGCGCCTGCCGTTCGCCCGCACCTCGACTTGCTTCACGTGGCGCGGCGCCTGCACCGCGGCCGGCTCGGCATCTGCCGGCTCGTTTCGCTCGAGAGCGAGGTGCTCGGCTTCGAGCGCGGCCCCGACATCGACGGCGGCGAAATCCCCGCCCGCTACGCCCATTTCCTGCGCACGGGCGATGAGGAGGCCCTGGCGGCCGTCGTCGAGCACAACGCGTGGGACGTGGCGACCATGGCGGCGCTCGTCGGCTTGTACGGCGAGCCGTTCGACCTCCTCCACCCGACGGATCTGCTCGGCATGGCGCGCACCCTGAAGCGAGCGGGGGCCTTCTCCGAGGCTGAACGGGCGGCCGACACGGCCCTGGAGCGCGGTGCCGGCCCCGATGCGCTCCGCGTTCGAGGCACCATCGCGAAGGCGCGCGGCGACCGCGCGCGCGCGCTCGCCGATTTCGAGGCCTTCTCGGCCGAAGCGTCGGACGAGGCCGTCCGGCTCGAGCTCGTGAAGCTCTACGAGCACTTCCTCAAGCTGCCGGCGCGCGCGCTCGAGCTGCTCGACCAGGGGACGGGTGAATCTCTCGAAGCCGTCGCCAAACGTCGCGACCGCCTCACGCGCAAAGCGAGCCGCCAAGGCTCCTGATTCAGCGTAAGCTTCGCGCGCTATGGCTTACGACCACCGCGTGATCGAACCGCGCTGGCAGAAGTACTGGGACGATCACCAGACATTCCGCTCCGAGCGCCACCCGGGCCGACCGAAGGCCTACATCCTCGACATGTTCCCGTACCCCTCGGGGTCCGGGCTCCACGTGGGCCACCCGCTCGGTTACCTCGCGACCGACATCATCGCGCGCAAGCGCCGCATGGAAGGCTTCGACGTGCTCCACCCCATGGGCTGGGACGCCTTCGGTCTGCCCGCCGAGCAGCACGCCATCAAGACCGGCCAGCACCCGCAGAAGACCACGGCCGAGAACGTCGCCGTCTATCGCCGGCAGCTCAAGCGCCTCGGCTTCGCCTACGACTGGTCGCGCGAGATCGACACGACCGACCCGAGCTACGTCCGCTGCACCCAGTGGATCTTCTTGAAGCTCTTCGAGCGCGGGCTCGCGTTTCAGGCTGAAATTCCGGTCAATTGGTGCCCGGGCCTCGGCACGGTGCTCGCGAACGAGGAGGTCATCGACGGCCGCAGCGAGGTCGGCGGTTTCCCCGTCGTGCGCCAGCCGCTCCGCCAGTGGCAGCTCCGCATCACCGCCTACGCCGACCGCCTGAGCGACGAGCTCGACCTCGTCGATTGGCCGGAAACCAAGCAAAAGCAGCGCGATTGGATCGGCAAGAGCGAAGGCGCCGAGGTCGAGTTTCCGATCGTCGGGCGCAGCGACAAGCTCACCGTGTTCACGACGCGCCCCGACACGCTCTTCGGCGCTACGTACATGGTGATCGCCCCCGATCACCCGCTCACGCTCCAGATCACGACCGCCGCCCAGCGCGCCGAGGTCGAGGCCTACGTCGCCGCAGCGGCTCGCAAGAGCGACATGGAGCGCACCGCCCTGAACCGCCAGAAGACGGGCGTGCTCACGGGCGCGTCCGCGAAAAACCCCCTGAATGGCCGCGAAATACCGATTTTCACGGCCGACTACGTGCTCGGCGCCTACGGAACCGGGGCGATCATGGCCGTGCCCGCCCACGACGAGCGCGACTTCGAGTTCGCGCGCGAAAAGGGCCTGCCGATCGTCGAGGTGGTGAGCCCCGACGGCACGCCGCACGAAACGCTCGACGCGCCCTTCACCGCCGACGGCATCGCGGTGCGCTCGGGTGACTTCACCGGTCAGGCGACGGCCGAGATGAAGCGCAACATCATCCGCTTCCTCGAGCAGGAAAAGCTCGGCCGCTCGCGCGTGAACTACAAGCTCCGCGACTGGGTGTTCAGCCGCCAGCGCTACTGGGGCGAGCCGATTCCCATCTATTTCCCCGTGAAAACCAGCGGCGACCCGCGGCAGGGTGCCGAGTACACCATCGATTATCAAACGCCGATTCCGGTGCCCGAGTCCGAGCTTCCGGTCGCGCTCCCCGAGCTCGAGGACTACCGCCCCGGCGATCCGCAGGGCCCCTTGGCTCGAGCAACCGATTGGAGATTTTTCCAAAAGGATGGCAAGTGGTTCGCGCGCGAAACCAACACGATGCCGCAGTGGGCGGGCTCGTGCTGGTACTACCTCCGCTACACCGATCCGAAGAACCCGAGCGCCCTTTGCTCGTCGGAGGCCTACGACGCGTGGATGCCCGTCGACCTCTATGTCGGCGGCTCGGAGCACGCGGTCCTGCACCTGCTCTACGCGCGCTTTTGGCACAAGGTGCTGTTCGACCTCGGCGTCGTGAAGCACCCGGAGCCGTTCATCAAGCTCGTCCACCAGGGGACGATCCTCGGCACCCTCTTCCGCTACTACCGCGGCGCCTCGGGCGCGCTCTACGCGGGGGACGACCCGCGCGTGCGCTCGGACGGAGCGGAGCACAGCCTCGAGAACGGCGAAAAGCTCGCGGAAGCGTGGGCGACCGAAGCCGAGATCGAGTGGCGCGACGGGGCTCCGTACCTGCGCGAGCAGGCGGTGAAGGTCGTGGCCGTCAGCGAGAAAATGAGCAAATCGCGCGGCAATGTCGTGAATCCCGACGGGGTCATCGACGAGCACGGGACCGATGCCCTGCGCGTCTACGAGATGTTCATGGGCCCGCTCGAGCAGATGAAGCCCTGGCAAACGAGCGGGATCCATGGCGTCCGCCGCTTCCTCGATCGGCTGGAGGTGCTGACGACGAAGGAGCTCGACGCGAGCCCCATGGCGCCCGCCGTCGCGAAGCTCGTGCATCAGACGGTGAAGAAGGTGACGGAGGACATCGACGCCCTGCGCCTGAACACGGCGGTGAGCGCCATGATGATCCTCGTGAACGAGCTCACGGGGCTGCCGAAGCCCCCCCGCGAGGGCGTGGAGAAGCTCGTGCTCTGTGTGGCCCCCTTCGCTCCGCACCTGGCCGAGGAGCTTTGGGAGCGGCTCGGCCACCCGCCGTCCGTGGCCAACGCGCCCTGGCCGAGCTTCGAGCCGGCGCTGTGCGTCGAGACCAGCGTCGAGATTGGTGTGCAGGTGAGCGGCAAGGTGCGGGGGCGCGTGACGCTCGCGGTCGACGCGCCGGAGGCGGACGCCAAGGCAGCCGGTCTGGCCGACCCGAACGTGGCGAAATTCCTCGAGGGGAAGCAGCTCGTGAAAGTCGTCTATGTGCCGGGAAAGATTCTGAATTTCATCGCGCGCTAGCCGAAAGCCTGGACAATCGAGCACGGCTTTTTCGCGCAGTACTGAGCGCTCGAAGAGCGCAACGGTCGTTCCCCGCTGAACGCGCGTAACACTGTGGAAATCCTGTTGTTTCCCGTGAAACCCAGGCCCGAAAAATGGCCAAGTTTCCGGCGACTAACGCGAGCTCTCCGGCGCCAGCATGCGTGTGGAGAACGGATCCGACGCGAGCGGGGCGGCCCGCTCCGGGAGGACGACGTAGAAGGCAGCGCCGGTGAGCGGCACCCCCACGATCTCCTCCGTCGAGGGTGAACTGAAGCGAACGTCACCGCCGTGTCCGTGCGCGACGCCGCGCACAATCGCGAGGCCGATGCCCGTGCCTCCGTGCGAGCGGGTGGGGGAGCCGTCCACCTGGTAAAAGGGCTCGAACAAACGCTTGGCCTTCTCGGTCGCGATGCCGGGTCCGGTGTCCGCGATGCAGACTTCGAGGTGGCCGGAGGTGAGCCGGCGCGCGCGGACTCCGACGGTTCCACCCGCCGGCGTAAATTTCGTTGCATTATCGAGGAGTTGGTCGAACGCACGGCCGAGGCGCTCCACGTCGCCCGAGCCGGTGAGGGTGCCGCGCTTCGGGAGATCGGCGACGAGGCGCATGCGACCGTCGTCGAAAGCCGGCTGGCGGCTGATCGCTTCACGCACGATGTCGGCGAGGTCGTAGTCGCGGTACGCGAAGCGCATCTTGCCGGTCTCGAGCGCCGTCACGTCGAGCAACGCGTCGATGAGACGCCGCAGGCGCTGCACGCAATCGTCCATCGCGCGGAGCGCCTTCACCTGCGGGGTCTGGAGCTCCCCGAGCTCCCCATCGACCAGCAGCTTCAAGTACCCGACGATGGGGGTCATCGGCGTCGCGAGCTCGTGCGAAATGTTCCGGTAAAACTCCTTCTTGGCTTGGTCGAGCTCGAGCAGACGGCGATTGACGCCCAAGAGCTCGGCGACCTTCTGCTCGAGATGGGAGACGATGCGCTGGCTTTGGAGCCGGAGCTGCTCGTTGGCGGCTTCCGGCTGCTCGGGGTGCTCGCGCCGGCCTTCGAGGTAAGTGCGCACCGTGTCGGCGAACGAGCGGGCGTCGATCGGCTTCTGCAGGAACCCGTCGCACCCGACGGCGAGGCTCGCGTCACGGTTGCCCTCGGCGGTGATCGCCACGATGGGCAGGCCGCGGAGCATCGGCTCGGCGCGCAGGCGGAGCGTTACCTCGTAGCCGTCGAGCCCCGGGATCGCGATGTCGACGAGCACCAGATCGGGCCGCTCGGCGAGGGCTTTGCGGATTCCTTCCAGGCCGTCGACCGCGTCGATCACCTCGAACCCGGCCGGGCCAAGCAGCTTGCGCACGAGCAGACGATTGGCCGGATCGTCCTCGATATGGAGCACTCGGGGCACTGCCGACACTATGGGCCGCCCGCACCGTTCGCCGCAAGCGCGAAGCTCACGGATGCGAGGGCCGTACGGCTCGCTTTGCAGGGTTTGTGTGGTACTCCTAGCGGGCCTTGAGCGCCGGCGGCGACGACGCAAACGCGAAGAAGCGCATCGTGATCGCGGAAGACGACGACGCGATCGGCAGCATGCTCGCGAAGATCCTCGAGGCTCGTTACGAGGTGCACCACTGCCGGAGCGGCACCGAAGCGCTCGCCATCGCCGACCGGGTGAAACCTCAGCTGGCGCTACTCGACGTGATGATGCCCGGCCTCGACGGCTACGCGACCGCGCAACGCCTCAAGCTGCTCCCGGGACTGAAGAACATCGCGATCGTGTTCTTGACGGCGAAAAGCGGCGCCATGGACGTCGTGAAGGGCATCCAGTCCGGCGCGCGGTTCTACGTGGCGAAGCCCTTCAAGATGGACGACCTCCTCACCAAAGTGCGGAAGGCGCTCGGCGAGTGAGCGGGGTGGTCGCGCGCCGGCCGATCGCGCCGGACCCTGCGCCCCTCGGCGGGCGCTGGGCCGCAGGCCTCGCCGTGGCGTGCGGCGTCCTGTACTTCCTGGCTTTTCCCGGCATCGATCTGTGGCCGTTGAGCTTCGTCGCGCTCGCGCCGCTCCTGGTGGCGATGCACGGGCAAACGCCGCGTCGCGCCGCGGGCCTCGGCTGGCTCGCCGGCTTCACGATGACGATGATCGGGTTTTACTGGCTGCTCGAGCTGCTCGAGACGTTCAGCGGCTTCCCGACCGCGCTGTGCCTGCTTTTTACCGCGATCCTGTGTGGGTACCAGGCCGGCCGCATCGCGTTTTTCGGATGGCTCCACGCCCGGCTCAGCCGGCGTGGCTACCCCGGAGGGTTAGCGTTCGCCGTCGGCTTCGCCGTGAGCGAGCAGGCGTTCCCGCTCCTCTTCCCCTGGTCGTACGCGTCCACCGTGCATCAGGTGCCGGCGCTCAACCAGCTCGCCGAGCTCGGCGGGCCGATCCTCGTCGCGCTGCCGCTCGTGGCGGCCAACGTTGCCGTGGCGGAGCTCGTGCTCGCCTCGCGCGCGAAGACGCCGCCGCGCTGGCGGCTGATCGGGGCGCTGCTCGCGGCGCCATTGCTCTCGGCGCTCTACGGGGCCGTGCGCATCCCCATGGTCGATGCGCGCACGGCGGCAGCCAAAAAAGGCCGCGTCGGCATGGTGCAGGCGAACATGAGCCTCACGGGCAAGCGCCTGCATCGCGGCGAAGGCATGCGCCGGCACCTCGCGGGGAGTCGCGAGCTCACGAGCCGCGGCAAGCTCGATCTGCTCCTCTGGAGCGAGACCTCGGTCATGAGCTCGATGCTCGAGGAAGAGATCGACAAGGTCGTTCCCGATCGCTTCGCGGCGTCGCTGGGCGTGCCGACCTTGTTCGGAGCCGTGATCGTCAAGAACGTGGACGATGCGCGTCGCTACATTCTCTATAACTCCGCGCTGCTCACGAACCAGTCGGGTCGCGTCGTCGGTCGCTTCGACAAGCAGCGGCTCGTCATGTTCAGCGAGTCGATGCCCTTCGGGGAGACGTTCCCGATCCTGTACGAATGGAGCCCGAATTCAGGGAAATTCGTGCCGGGAACGCGCTACGACCCGCTCACCTTCGGCGAGCATCAGGTCGCGACCATCATCTGCTACGAGGACATCATTCCGGGCTTCGTGAACCGCATCGTCAACAACGGCGATCCGGACTTGATCGCGAACCTGACGAACGACGCGTGGTTCGGCGACACGACGGAGCCGTGGATCCACCTGGCCTCGTCGACGCTCCGGGCGGTCGAGCACCGGCGCTTCTTCGTGCGGTCGACGAACAGCGGCGTGAGCGCGATCATCGATCCGGTCGGGCGCGTCGTCGTGCACACGGACACGTTCAAGGAGGAGGCGATCGACGGCGAGATCGCGTGGCTCCGCGGCAAGACCGTGTACGAGGTGCTCGGCGACATCCCGTGGTGGCTGCTCTCGCTCGTGGCCGTCGGGTTTGCGTTCACGTCACCGCGCGCGCCCGCGAAGCAGAGCGAGCGCCCGAGCGAGCCCGAGCCGTCGAGCGGCCCAAAGGCCGATTCCGCCCTCACTGATCCGGAGGACGAGTTCCGAGGCAAGGCGCGACGCTGGTTCGCTTCGGACCGGAAGTAAAAGCAAGGGGTGCGCTACCTTGGCGCCTGTCAGAGCGCGGTGGAGGTAGCAGTTCGAAGGGGGATGGCGAATAATCCACCCGCCGCTCGCGTCGGACCGTAGGGCACGCGAGTCGCCCTCACCCCGTATCATCGATTAAGCAGGGAGTTTTCGTAGCATGGCTCACACTTGGAAGTTGGCGATTGGGCTTGGAGTTTTGAGCGCTGCGCTCACCGTTGGCTGCGTCGTGAAGGAAGGTGACGACGATGACAACGGCGGCGCTTCCGGCGAAGGCGGCACGAGCGGCAGCGGCGGCAGCAGCGCCAAGGGCGGCACGGGCGGCACCACCGGCGGCAGCGCGGGCAAGGGTGGCAGCGCGGGCAAGGGCGGCAGCGCCGGAAGCGGCACCGGTGGCAGCGCGGGCAGCGCAGCCGGCACGGGTGGCAGCACCGGCGGCACGGGCGGAAGCTCCGACGGCGGCGCCGGCGACAGCGGCGGCAGCGGCGGTACGGGCGGCGACGTGATCGTGGCGACGTGCGATCCCGATACGGGCGAGCTGCCTGCGCATCCGTACCCGACCTGCGACGCGGATCCGCCCGAAGACGAGTGCGAGCAGTGCATCGAAGAGAGCTGCTGCGAGGAGTCGAAGACTTGCTACGGCATGGAGCCGTACAACGTCTGTGGCTGGGGCGGCCCCACGGAGGGCCCGTACGCGGGCTTGAGCGAGAAGGGCTGCTTCGAGCGCTGCCTCTCCGACAAGGTGAAGGACGCCGAAGGGGAGTGCCTCGCGGACGACGCTGAGACGTGCGCCGCGGAATGCGCGACTCCGGAGTGTTACGAGGGCGCTGGCGAGTTCCCGCTCATCGGCAATGCCACGATCGACATTACGACGTGCATGCAGGACAATTGCGCTCAGAAGTGTTTCGGCGCAGCGACCTGCGGTAACTGAGCGAGCGCGTAACGCGCGTCGCAGCTCCTTCTCGGATCGAGACGGCGCGAGAAGCGACTGGGCGGTTACGGAAGCGCTCCCGAGCGCTCCGTTTCCGCCTGGCGCTCCGCGGCGTGCTGCCCGTTCGTGTGTTAGCGTTGCGGCGACATGATGGTCGTCGGATGCGCGGGCTTTGCGGTGCCCGCGACGCGGTATTTCAAAGAGTACTCGTTCGTCGAGGTGCAAGAGACTCACCTGGCGGTGCCGGGGTCCGGCACGCTTAGGCGCTGGAGGCGAGAAGCGCCGCGCGGCTTCACCTTCGCGCTGCTCGGCCCACGCGAGATCACCCAGGAGGGGTTCCGTGGCGGCAAGGTCGTCGAAACGGCGCTCGACAAGCTCGCGGAGGTCGCGGTCGAGCTCGCGGCACGCACGGCGATCTTCCTGGCGCCGCCCGACTTTCCGCACACGCGCGCCAACCGCACGGCGCTGCGCGACTTCCTGAACGACGTCACGAAGCGCTTCGATCGGATCGTGTTCGAGACCGGCCCCGCGTGGAAGGCCGACGACGCCGACGATCTCGCCGAGGAGACGCAAACGCTCGCCGCGCGCGACCCGCTGCAACAGGGGCTCTCGCGGCGCACGACGGCGTACTACCGGCTCCCCGGACCGGCCGGCCACAAGTCGCGCTACGAGGACCCGGCGATCGAGCGCCTGGCCGAGATTGCGCACGACGGGAGCTCGCAGACGGCGACGTACGTGTTTGCCAACGTGGACATGTTCGCTGACGCCAAGCGCTTCAAGCGCGCTTTCGGCGCCTAGCCAACCCCCCAGCGTCGAATGACGCGCGAGATTTATCTCGATTGGAACGCGACGACGCCGCCGCATCCGGCGGTGCTGGCGGCGATGGACGCAGCGCGGGCCGACGGCTGGGGGAATCCGT
Organism: Polyangiaceae bacterium; assembly: GCA_036274215.1. Taxonomy (GTDB): domain Bacteria; phylum Myxococcota_A; class Polyangia; order Polyangiales; family Polyangiaceae; genus PMG-095. Next base: position 15,468 of record DASUGE010000604.1, read on the forward strand.
CGAGCGTGCACGGGGCGGGACGACGGGCTCGCGCGGTGCTCGACGATGCGCGGGCGCTCGTCGCAGCGCTCGTCGGGAGGGACTCGCGGGACGTCATCTTCACGGGCGGCGGGACCGAGGCGAACAATCTGGCCCTCGAGGGCTCTTTGGTCCTGGTGACGAGCCGGCTCGAGCATCCTTCGGTGACGCGCGTCGCGGAAGAGCACGAACGGGCGGGGGGCGAGGTGCGCTGGGTGCCGGTCGGCGGCGCTGGGATCGTGGCGCCGGATGCCGTCGAGGTCGCGCTCCGGGGGGCGACCGGTGCGACGGTGGCGGTCGCGGCGGTGAATCACGAGACGGGCGTCATTCAGCCGGTCGCAGCCATCGCCGACGTCACCCGCCGCGCCGGCGCGCGACTCCACGTGGACGCCGTCCAAGCCGCGGGCCGTCTCGACCCATCGCTCTGGCGCTACGGCGACACGCTGGCGCTCGCCGCACACAAGCTCCGCGGCCCGAAGGGCATCGGGGCGCTCGCGGTGGCGCCGGGCTGGGTGCCGCGGCCGGTTCTCCGCGGGGGCGCTCAGGAGCGCGGCCTACGGCCGGGGACGCAGGACGCCGTCGCCGCGGCCGGGTTCGGGGCCGCCGGCGCGCGCGCCGGCGAGAGCGTTCGGCGCTACGCGGCGCTCGCCCGGGAGCGGGACTCGCTCGAGCAGGAGCTCGCCGGCGTGGCCCTCGTGAACGGCGCCGAGGGGCCGCGTGTGCCGCACGTGTCGAGCCTGGTGTTCGCGGGGCGACGCAGCGCCGAGCTCGCTGCTGCGCTCGATCTCGAGGGCGTTCGGGTGTCGAGCGGAAGCGCGTGCACGGCGGGCACGAGCGA
>DASUGE010000605.1:0-3897 GCA_036274215.1 Polyangiaceae bacterium
GAGAGGCCGGCGTACCTCTCCGCGATGAAGCTCGCAGCCACGACAGGGATGCGGTTCGGCGAGATCGCCGGCCTTCGCCTCGCCGATCTCTCGCTCTCTGCGCGCGAGATCCAGCTCGAGCGCCAGTTCACCGGCGGAGAGGAGGTCGACACGCCGAAGGACCGGGAGCCCAGGACGGTCGACCTCGTCCCGGCGGCCGTCGAGGTTCTCGATGAGTGGCTGAGGCTGCGTGGGCCGTCGGAGGAGGGGCTGCTGTTCGAGCGCGAGATCGGCGGGCACCTCGCGAATGACGAGGCTCGCGATCTGCTGTACGGCGCCATGAGGCGGGCGGGCATCGAGCGTCTCGGGGAACGTGGAGGGAAGCGCGACGTGCACTCGTTCCGGCACACGTTTGCTCGCGTCGCGCTCGAGCACGGTGCGGAGCTCACATGGGTGCAGAAGCAGCTCGGACACTCGTCCATCACTCTCACGCGCGACACGTACGGCCATTGGTCGCGCAGGGCGGAGAAGGTCGCCGCCAAACGGTTGGCCGGCGCATTCACCATCTGACGACGAACTAGCGGTGGCGCGAACGACTACCGTTGGCCGGCGGCTCACGCCGCGGCCGGACGCGGTATGACCAGCCGGCCACCGCGTGGTAGCTCGGTCACCTCCAGCGGCAAGCCGTTCTCCCACGCCTCGAGCTCCTTCTCACGGAAGAGGCAACGACGGGTTCCCGGCAGCCGGCGGTGGGGGATCGCGCAGGTGCGTGTCAGTTCGTGGACGGTCCGGGTGGAGCAGCGGAGGCGCTCCGCGACGTCCTTGACTTGGAGATAGGTGCTGCCTTGCGCGTGGTTGGCGACGGGCGCCTCCGCGATCGGAGGACGGACGCTCCGACCCGAGACGGCCGTCGTCGTGGATTGGGTAGTACGGGCGCTCTTCGCGTGGATCTCCGTACGCCGGGCGGCGGGCTCCCCAAGCCGCGTCGACAGCTCACGCTGTCCGTCCTGTTGCAGTTCGCTGCAGTTCGACTCGAAGAGGACGAGCTGCTCGTCGTGAGGCTCCGGCGACGATCTGGTCACACGACCATGCGGCATGACGGATACATATTAGCATAGATACCGGAGAAAGCCACGTTCGGTTAGAGTCCCGGGTTGGTGCGTGAGGACACCGTCAGGAGCGCAGCGATCTTGCGTGAGGCGCGTTTGCGGGCGGGCTTCTCGCAAGATGAGCTGGGGCGGGTGGCGGGGAAGGATCGGACGGTGATCGCCCGTTACGAGCAGGGGATCGTGGCGCCGAGCCTGGACACGCTCGTGCAGCTGCTGCGCGCTTGTGGGTTCGACCTTCCGCTCGAGCTGCTGCCGTACGATCCGGGGCCGGACGAGACGATAGGCGCATTGCAGATGCTCTCCCCGGAGCGGCGCCTGGATCGGATGCTCGACCTGCGGCGAGCGCCGGAGGATGACCCGGTGTTGGAGGAGCAGCGCCAACGGCTTCGCGAGGCACTGCGGGCGGAGGAGGCGCGCGAGCGCGAATTGGAAGAGCACCGCCGCGCGTTCTTGGAGGGTGTTCAGCGTCGTAAGGAGGACCGCCTCCGCCGAGAGGACGATCGCCGGCGAACCAAGGGGGGTGACTGAGCGCTGACCGCGGACGGTGGGGTGGAACGCAACGGGTTTGATCCACGCGGAATCCTTGCGGGGCTTGCGCGCAACTACGCGAGCTTTGTGCTGATCGGCGCGCTGGCGCGGGTGATCCGGGGCACGAACGAGCTCACCGACGGAGTCGACATCTGCCCGTCGTTCGCCGACCTCAACCAAGAGCCGCTCGCGCGGGCACTTGGCGACCTGGAGGCGCAGCGGGTGGATCGGCGACGGCTGGTGTTGGAGGAGGCTCTCGTCAACGAGCCCGTGGTTCGGCTCCGCACGCCGCTTGGGGAGCTGAAGCTGGTGCCAGACCCGGCGGGGACGAGGCGCGGTTACAACGACCTCCACCGTGGCGCGACCCGCGAGCACCTCGGCGATGGGCTCCGTCCGGAGGTGGCCTCCCTTCAGGATCTGGCGCGCATGTCGGCCGCGCTCGCGCACGAGCTCGCCAATGAGCGCGGGCGTGAGGCGGAGCGGGCGCGGGAGCGTGCTGTGGAGAGCTCGCGTGAGCTGCGGCGGATCATGGAGCTCGAGCTCGGGCTGCAGCGAACGCTCGGTCTCGAGCGCGGCATGGGTCGCGACATGGGCATCGACATGTGACTCACAGCTCGATCCCGCGCGACAGGCCCCGCTCGGGCGTGCGATCAAGCTCGTGCTCGCGGCCGAAGCCGCGCTCGGGTTGCGGTTGGCTGCGGTGGAGCTCGTTCGCGCGCTCTCGCGTCGCGCGCACCTCGTGCTCGAGCTGCTCAAGCCCGCGGTCGAGGCCGGCAAGCCGCTCACGGCGCTCGCCGATCTCGTGACGGAGCCGGCGGGCGTGGCGGGTGCGGCCGATCGGCCCGAGGCTTGCGAGGTCGCGTGTTGCTTGGTGGAGGTCGCGGGCTGCCTTGTCGCGCCGCTCCTCGAGCGGCTGCCGGCGGTCGCGGAGCAGCCGCGCCCGTCGTGCGAACGTCTCCGGGTTGCTGCTCCTGGTGGTGTCGGTGGCGAGGGTCTGGGCGGCGGAGCGGGTGAGCGCGTCGGCGAGACGCTCAACCGGGCCCTGGGGTTCGGGCCGGTGGGGGGAGGCGTCGGGGTCGATCTCCCGCTCGACCATGTACACGTGGGTGTCGCTTCGGGCGCGGCTGAGGGCGACGTACCCCCACTCCTTCAGGCTTCCGTCGCCCGGGGCGAGCACGAAGGCGTACTCGACGGTGATCCCCTGCGTCTTGTGCCCGGTCAGCGCGTACGCGTGACGCACGTGACCGGCGTCGAGGTAGCCGCCCGGAAGCGTGAGCCGGCGACGATCGTCCAGCTCGACGCCAACGGAGCGCTCGTCGCCGTCGACGGCGACCACGGAGCCGCGCTGGCCATTGGCGACCCCAAGAGCACGGTCGTTGCGGGTCAGAAGCACCCGGTCGCCGGGCGCGAGCTCGAGCCCCGAGTCGAGCCTGAGCCGCTCCGGCCCGAGCCTGCCCTCACGCTCCAGGAGGGCGCGGGCGACGGCGTTCAGCTCGGCGACGTCGGATCGGCGGTAGGCGATCATCACGCTCCCGGCGAGATCGCTCGCGCCAGCGTGCCACCAATCGACAACAAGCCGTGCCTTCGCCTCCGTGTGACCCTCGGCGACATGGAGACGTCCCTCCTTGGCCGTGTGGGCGAGGAAGTCACCGCTTGCGCCTTCGCGGAGCAGCGTGAGCGCCTGCCGTTCGAGATCTGAACGCTGCCGATGGTTGTCGTGGAGCTCGACCGCACCGTTCCGTTCCACGAGGGCGGCGAACAGCCCGCCCGGCCCGACCGCGGGTAGCTGGGCCGGGTCACCGACCAGCACGAGCTTGGCGTCGGCGTGGGAGACCTGCCAGAGAAGCTTGCTGAGAGTGCGGGTGTCGGCCATCCCCGCCTCATCCACGAGCAGCAGGCACTCGCGTGGCAGCCCGCCCCGCCCCCATGTCTCTGAGAGGAGCCGGTGGAGCGTCACGCTCGGAACCCCGCTCTCCGTCTCGAGGTTCGCGGCCGCCACCCCCGACGGCGCGGCGCCGAGCGCGACATAGCCGTCGCGACGGAAGACGTCGGCGAGCGCGCCGATCGCCACGGTCTTGCCGGCGCCCGCATGTCCAACGACGCAGACGACCCGATCGGGGCTCGAGGCGACCGCGCGCACCATCGCCGCTTGCTCGACGCTGAGCACGCCGGCACCGTTGCGAACCTCCGCAAGCGTCTCCTCGGAGACGACGGGGACACGCACCCGGTGGGTGGGATCGGCAAGCGCAAGCGCCGCTCGCTCGTGGCGGATCAGCTCGTC
>DASUGE010000606.1:0-15976 GCA_036274215.1 Polyangiaceae bacterium
TTCGTATGTCATCACCCCGGCGGCGGGCAAAGGCTCGCCGCGCTGCCTCGTCCGGGCCACCAGGCTCCGCGGCTCCTCTCTCACCGCGCGAGCTCTCGAAGCTCCGAACGCGCCAAGCGTTGGTCGAGGCGGCGGTCGCCCTCTTCACGACGCAGGGGCTCGACGCGCCGAGCCTGGACGCCATTTGTGAGCGCGCGGGCTGTACGCGCGGCGCCTTCTACGTTCATTTCCGCGATCGCGACGAGCTCATCGCCGCCGCCATGACGGCGCGCCGGCACGACGTGCTCGGCACCTTGCTCGGCGCGCCCGACCTCTCCATCGAGCGCGTGCTCGAGCTGTTCGCCTCCGCCGTCGAATCAGGGGCCTTTCCTCCGGCGGGCGCCGTCCGCAGCGGCGAGCTCGTTCAGGCGTGTCGCCGCTCGAAGACCGTTCGCACGGAGCAGCACCGCCTGATCGGAGACACGCTCGCCCGCGTCACCGCGCGCGTCGAGCGCGGACAAGCAGACGGCTCGACGCGCTCGGACATAGACGCGCGCTCGCTCGCCCTCGTGCTGCTGCTCGCTGAGGCGGGTGCGGAGCTGTGGCTCGATCTCGGTGTTTCATTCGATGTGCGGAGCGCAGCGAATGCGCTGTCGGCGCTCCTTACGGCTCGTTCCTGACGCGCGCAACGCGAACGAGCTCGGCGCTGCAGCCACTACTACGACGCGTACTTCATCACGGTGTCGCCGGAGTGACGGCGCTCGGGGCGTAGCGTGCTCGCTCGCGCTCGAATTCGAGGGCGGCGGCGTGCGCGCGGGCCATCCGCTCGGCGTCGGGCGGGTGCGTCGACACGTAGCCAAGGATGCCGCGCTCCGTGTGAAACTCCTTGGTGAGCTTCTCTAGGCACGACGCGAAGAGCTCCGGCGAATAGCCGGCCTTGCGGGCGAGCGCGTAGCCCGCCGCGTCGGCTTCCGTCTCGAAGGCCTGCGAGTATTGCGCGTTGGCCACGATCGGCGGCAGCGCCGTCGCCGACAGGGAGATGCTCGAGGCGTCGCCGGTGACGGCACCCGCGACGGCGACGATGCCGAGCTCTTGCAGCATGTGCTTGATGGAATGCCGGTGCGCGACGTGCCCGAGCTCGTGCCCGAGGATGACGACGGATTCGTCGACCGTGCAGCGCTTCACGAGCTGATCGGTGATGACGATGATGTCCCCCGGCAGGGCAAAGGCATTCGGGCCCACGCCCGGTGCGTCCCGAAACTCGAGCCTCGGGACCTTTTCGGCCGGAAGGTCGTGCGTGAGCAACGCGAAGCCGCTCCGCACCGCGTCGAGCGTCGGTCGGTCGAGACCCGTCCGGGACATCAGCTTGCCGTCGAACGCCGCGAGCGTTCGTTCGCCCAACGCGCGCTCACGCTCCGGCGAGATGCGCTCGACCACGGCGGTCGCGATGCGGGGCAGCCCGACGAAGTAGAAGCTCGCGACACCGGCCAGCGTGAGGAGTACGGCGACCACGGCGACCGCGAGGCGTTGCTCGAGCCAGGCGACAGGGCCCTCGCTGCGACTGGCGCCGGGGAGCGCGTCGAGCGCCGGCTGATCGGGGCAAACGAGCTCCGAGCCGTTCGGGAGCGTGACGAAGCGCGGCGTCGAGAACACGCGCGGCGAAATGCGCAGCTCCGCGCACGGCAGCTCCCGCACGCTTTCCCCGATGACGAGCCGTGCGGCGCCACCCTCGAGCTCGAGGCGGGCAGCTTGGCCAAGCGGGGATCGCCCGTCGAAGAGCGTTCCGGAGGCGGTGATGAGCGAGGGCTGGTTCATAGCGACACCTCGAAGTCGAAGAGGTCCATCACTTCAGCGCCCGTCGCGCGAACCGGGTGGCCCGGCTGGCCCACGAAGCGCGACAACTCTCCGTCCTCGATGACGGTCAGGCGCTCGACGCGATAGCGGTACATGCGGATCGCCGCCCAAGGGACGAGCAGGGCGAACGAGCCGAGGACGCCGAGCGCATTCGTGAAGTAGAGCTTGACGAAGTCGCGGGGGCGGTACTTGGCGCGGAAACGCAGCGGTCCGAGCGTCGTGTGCCGCCAGTTGACCTGGCCCACGCGAGCCTCCCAATACGCATAACAGAGCCCATAGACGACGTACGACGCGACGAGCAGCGGCGTGAGGCCCGCGCCGTGCCCGCGGTGGACCTGCCAACCGATTGCGCCGGAGATCCCGAAGATACTCATGAACGCCACCCAAAAAGGCCACAGCAGATGGCCTCCCCGCGCCGTGTAGCGACCGGCGACACCGCCGTAGCTCGTGTGCTCGACGAAGTAACGGCGGACGTTCGTGTACGCCCAGCAGTAGCCCATGCCGAACGTGAGGACCGAGAGCAAGAGCCCGACGAGGAGCGCTCTCGCCACGCCGAAATACGTTCCGTTGAACTCGAACGTGATGTTCCGATAGGAGCTGTACCGCGCGTTGAAGGCCGCCGTACGCACCATGACCCACGGCGCCAGCACCGAGAAGAGGCCGAGCGCGACGACGAGCAGTCGCAGCGAGAAATGCGTTCCGACGTACCAGAGCGCCAGCAGCACGGCGCCGACAATCCGCCCTTTGAGGATCGGAACCGGTGCACCGAGGTACTCGAACGGAACGCCCGAAAGCTCCGTATGCGAGTAGAAGTAGCGCTTCCGCCGCACCTTGGCCCACGCCGAAAAGATGCCGAACGTGAGCAGCGTGAGACACAGATTCACGATCCACAGCCGAAAATAGTCACGCGCGTTGCCCTTGAACACGAGCGACGACTCCCCTCGCCGGTTGCGAGCACGGAGAGGTGGGCCTGCAGTCGATTCCACTGCTCCACTCCTCCGCTCACCGCTCGTCCACGTATCACGAAGGGAATTGCCGGTTGGTTGCGCTTCAGCAAGGGGGTGCATGGGTGCCAATCGGTCGGGCGCGCCGCTGGTTGCCGAAAAAATGAATTTCGGCGCAGAAACCGCGTAAGCTCCCCGCCGAGGGCACGAACGAGGAGCGTAGGCGTTGCACGGAATGATCCACACCGCGCTAGAGAAGTACGTGGAGAGCTCCTTCGGAGCGGAGACGTGGAAGACGTTGCTCGCGCGGACCGGCCTCGAGGGCGCGATCTTCACGCCGCTCGGCAGCTACCCCGACGCGCAGATTTCAGCGCTCGTGAAGGAAGCCGAAGCGCTGAGCAACATTCCGGCCGCAACGCTGCTCGAAGGCTTCGGAGAGTTCTTGGTGCCGACGTACCTCGCGCTCTATGGCTCGCTGCTCAAGCCGGAGTGGCGCACGCTCGAAGTGATCGAGAACACGGAAGAGACCGTGCACCGCGTGGTTCGAATTCGTAACCCTGGCGCGGAGCCGCCGCGACTTCGCGTCCGTCGCACCGCCCCCGACGAGGTCGAGCTCACCTACGATTCGGAGCGCAAGCTCTGCGCCGTCGCGCGCGGAATCGCCCGCGGCGTCGCCAAGAAGTTCGAGCAGCCGCTCGAGACGCGCGACCGAAGCTGCATGCTGCGCGGGGACCCGGCGTGCGTGATCACGTTCCGGGTCCGCCCGTGAAAGGCACAGGTCATGACGAAGCTCGTCCAGCGGCTCGAGCGCGGCGAGCGCTCGTTACTGCCGCGCCGGCTCGATCGTGAGCAGCAGCACGCCCGGTGAGCTCAGGCTGAATTTCTTGCTGAGGCTCGTGCCACAGAGCGCCTTACCGACGGGCTCCGCGGGTGGATCCATCGCCGTGCGGAGCGCTTGCCAGTCGCTGTCGGACATGTCCGCCATGTTCTTCTTCCCCGCGGCGCGCCACGTATCGAAGGCGTTGCCGTGCATGTCGTCGACGCGATACGCGTTCACGTCGTACGACCAATCCGACTTCAGGCCCGAGACGGTGACGCCGATGTCGGTTGCCGCGGCGGTCTCGTAGTACATGTCGGTCGCGAAGCCGGCGCCGGGGTTCTGGCCGTTGTAGAGGATGATCTCGACGCCACCCGTCGTGGTGTTGCGCGAGGCCATGCCGCCGATGCCGGCGCCGCCCTCGACCGTGAGGGAGAGCTGCTCGTTGCCGAGCTGCGCGAGGAACTTGTAGGCGTTGTACGCGGGCGTCTTGATGCTCTCCCGCGTGAGCAGGCCCATGGCGCCGATGAAGGGCTTGGCCTCGGCGGCGTAGTCGTTCGGATCCTCGAAGCCCTCGTCGAAGATGTCCGAGAGCGTCCACCAGGCGAGCGTGATCGGGAAGCGCTTGCCGTCCTTGGCGCAGCGTTGAGCGATATCCGAATACGTCTGCGCCGCGAACGCCGCGCCCTGCGTGGTCTCCTGCGGCTCCCACGCGGGCTCCAGCGCGCCGCCCGTGAGCCCGAACTCCCACGTCGGACCGAACTCCGTGACGGCAATCGGCACGCTGTTCTTGCCGTAGCTGTCGAGCAGATCCAGCGCCGAGAAGTAGCCGTTCACGGCTCCGTTCAAGAAGTCCCACGTGTGATACGCGAAGAAGTCGAGCGGGCCGTTGGTGGCCTTCAAATGCTCGAGGAACTGGATGCCGGCCATCGAGTTCGTGGTGAGCTCGACCACTTGGCTCGACACGGGACCGCCGACGCGGCCGTTCGGGAGCACGGCACGCACGCCGGCGGCCGCTTTGTCGTAGAGCTTGAAGTAGTCGTCGAGCGTCCCCTTCCAGAACTTGCCCGCGCAGCACTCCGGCTCGTTCCACACCTCGAAGTACCAAGAGCCCACGACGTCGGCGCCGTAGCGCTCGACACTGTGCTGAACGAAAGCCTGCACGAGGCCCTGCCAGCGATCGTAGTCCTTCGGCGGCGAGACGATCATCTTCCAGTCGAACACGGTCTGCGACGGATCGGCCGCGAGCGCGGACGGCATCGACGCGAGCTCCACGATCGGCGCGACGTGGTTTTGCACCAAGAAGTCGAAGATGAGATCCGAGCGCGTGAAATCGTAGGTCGGCGTACCGCCGGGCTCGCTGTAGATGCCGATGTCGTCGTGGAAGAGGCCGTGCCCGCGCACGCTCGTGAGGCCGAGGTTCGCGACGGCGTCGGTCGTGTGCTGCTTGAGCACGTCCGACCACTTCTTCCCGTCGAAGCTCGTCTTGTCCTGCGTCTGAAACGCGGCCGGCAGCTGGCTCTCGCTCAGGTAAAGGCCCATCCGACCGAGACCGAACGTCGTCCAGAAATGCGGCAACGCGCCCAGCGACGAGCCACCGGCCGTCACCTTGCGCGCCGCACTGCTCACGTCCTCCGCCGGAAAGTCACCCTGGCAGGGAACCGTCATGATCTCCGGCGTCCCGCCGACGCCGAGACCGCCCATGCCGCCGGGTCCGCCGCCCACTCCGCCGCTGGCACTGCCGCTACCGGCGCCGCTTCCGCCACCCATGCCGCTGCCCGCGCCGCCGCCGCTGCCGGCCATGCCCGCGCTGCCGGACAGGCCGCTGCCGCCTCCCTGCGCGGCGCCGGCGCCACTGCCGCCGCCCGTCGCCGCGCCGCTTCCCGCGCTGCCGCCCATGGGACCGGTTCCAGACGTACCCGCGCGAGCCGCGTCGTCATCCCCGTCCCCATCCTTACCGTTGCCCGAACAGGCGTTCGCGAGCAGCGCGAGCGGGAGAGCGAGCCAGCCAAGCCCAGGCGACCGAAGAAACGAAGAAACCATCCCGTAAGCTCTGACATCGCGCCGGCATAAACTCAATGTGCCCGTGCGGCCCAGCGCGCCAATCGGCTCGAATGCCGCGGCGGAGCGGTGGTTTTCCGAAAAAGTTCCGCTGATTGCGGCAGGCGGCGCTTGGCGCCCGGTGACGCGCCCCGTCGCAGCCCGCGTCCGCCCCGTGGCGCGCTCCGCCGCCGATGATTAACCCCTATCCGCGTGACGCTCCCGCGACAGCTCGGCCTGTTCGGAGGCGGAGAGCCCGCCTTCGACGCCACGTTCTCGAAGCTCGAGCGCACCGTATTGTCCGCGCACGCTTGGCTGGACTACGCGCCCGGCTGGCTCTCGGGGCACGAGGCGCTGTTTTCCCTCCTTGCGACGAGCGTTCATTGGCGGAAAGAGAAGCGCACGATGTACGAGCGCATCGTCGAGGTACCGCGCCTCGTGGCAGGGCTACCGGCGGACGGCCCGGTGCCTCCGGTGCTCACCCAGGCAGGGCTCGCCCTTTCGGCGCGGTACGGTGAAGAGCTCAGCCGCATCGGACTCGGCTTCTATCGCGACGGCTCCGAGAGCGTGGCGTGGCACGGCGATTACGTGGCACGAGAGTTACCGAACGCCCTCGTGGTGACGGTATCGGTGGGCGGACCGCGCCGCTTCCTCGTGCGGCCCAAGGGTGGCGGCCAGTCCCTCGCGCTTTCCCTCGGGTGGGGTGATCTGCTCGTCATGGGCGGGAGCACGCAGCGAACGTTCGAGCACTCGATCCCCAAGGTGACGCACGCGCCTCCGCGCATCGCGATCATGTTTCGCCCGGTTTGGGAGAAGAGCCGCTAGGTCCTCACGACGCGACGCTCGCCTTGGTTGGGTGGCGGTCCTCACCAAGCCGATCGGGACCGACCAGCTGCTCGAGGTCCTGAAGAGCGTGCCCGTCTGACGCCGCGGCCGACGGTCGTTGCCGTGGCACGCGGAAGAAGCCGCGTCACCGGGCCGTGAATAACCTCGGAAGGCGTGCCGTCCTAGGCTAGGCTTCGTTCCGTGGGTGTGGCGCTATGAAAAGCACGTCGATAGTCATGATCGCAGCGCTGGCTTCGGTCAGCGCGTGGGCTTGCAGCAAGAGTTCTTCGGACGACGACGATTCGGGCGGGAGCTCGGGCATGCACGCCGGAGCCGGTGCGGGAGCGGGGGGCAGCAGCGCGGGCAAGGGCGGCGGTGCCGGCACGGGCGGGGGCCCACAAGCCGGAACGAGCGGCAAGGCAGGCGGGTCCTCGGGCCCCGCGATCACCTCCGCGCCCCCCGCGTGGATGCCGCCCGCGGATTGCGGCGGCATCGGCGACACCTGCCCGAACGGGCTCGCCGGCTGCAGCACGAAATCCACGTGCCAGCTCGAAGGTTACGTCTGCATTCCCCGGCTCCCGACCGGCGCCACCTCGCTACCGGGCCGCACCGCGGAGACGCCGTACTGCGCCGCTTACACTTGCATGACGTTCGAGGAAGCTTCCTGCTTCTGCACGGGCGAGGCGGGCAAGGTCACGCCGAGCTGCTCGAGCCCGAGCGCGCTCGCCGGCCTGTGCGTCGGCAAAGACTCGAGCTGCGAGAGCAAATCCTGCTGCGAGGGCCTGAGCTGCGTCGAGACCAACGGCGGCAAGCGCTGCGAAGAGCCGTGCACGTCGGCCGCGGACTGCAGCACGGGCTGCTGCACGGATCTCTACGACAACGGCGTCTCGATCTGCGCGGAGATGACCGCCTGCACGACCCCTTGCAAGAAACGCGGGCAAGCCTGCGAAGGCGGCGATTTCGACACGCCGACCGACTGCTGTCGCGGCACCTGCGTCCAGTCGGACAACCCGGATTTCGGCGGCTGCCGGCCCACCTGCACGACGAGCGCGGACTGCGACACGGGCTGCTGCCAGCTCTTCAGCGACAGCACCAGCGGCTTCTGCACGGACGCGAAGTACTGCTCGTGCCCCGGCGACGGCGACCCCTGCGGCCCCGGCATCGCCTACTGCTGCGAGGGCATGTCGTGCATCGGGAAGACGTCGACCGAGTTCGTGTGTCGCCCCGATTGCACGACGGACGCCGACTGCACCGGAGGGAAGTGCTCGCCGCTTTCCGACGACAGCGGCAAGATCTGCTTGCCGTGCGGCGCTCACGGCGCTGCCTGCGGCTCCGATCTTCAATGCTGCGGCACGGACGTGTGCGCAGATACGGGAGAAGGCAGCTTCTCCTGTCATACGGCGTGCACGACGGAGGCCGACTGCGGCGGTGGCACTTGCGTCTCCCTCGGTGACAGCGGCGCGCACGCGTGCCGGGAACCGTGACGCGCGGGGCGAGCCGCTCCCGGACGCCCGGCGTCTACCCCAGGAAAAACGCGAGCGCCAAAGGGGACAGGCAAGAGCCGAGGAAGATCGCGAGCCACCAATGGGTGGTCGGGCCGAGCAGGGCAACCGTCGCATTGAGCGGCCGATTGCAGATGCCGGTCATGATGCAGAAATCCTTGGCGTAGGGCGCGACGTGATGAAGGTCGTGCTGCTGCTTGCGGAGCAGCACGCGCCCCATCTGGAGGACGCGCACGACGGCAGGCACCCTCTCCGGCGGCAAATGCGACCAGAGGTGAGCCATCTGCATCACGTGGAGCGCAATCACCATGCTCAGGAACACGACGTACATGCCCGCCTGCTGGAACGGCAGCACGGCGAGGAACAGGAACGTGAGCGGCATGTGCATCACGTAGAGGTGCTGGTAGAGCGGCATCTCGTAGATGTTGCTCGGGTTCTGATGGTGGCGCTGAAACCCCTGCGCGAGCCCGCGGATGGGCGCGAGGTCGAGCGACCGCGGGTTGTCGAGCACGACGTGCAGGAGCCCACTGATGAGGTCCGTCACGACCAGGCTGAAACCCACCAGGATGACGGCGGTGGTGAGAGAGGGCGGCGCTTTCACCAAGGACCACGCCGACCAAGCCATGCCGGCGACCATCGTGAAGCTGAAGACTTTGCTGTACCCGAGCGAAACCACGCATCGCCACCTACCAATACTTGGCCGCGCGTCCTAGCGGATTGAGACAACTACTCACGACGCCGGGGAAATCGTCCGGTGTTCGTGCACGTGCTCACTGGTACGTCGCCGTCAAGGCGAGCTCCGGAGCGATGAAAGAGAGACTCTCCGTGACCCCGCCCGAGCTCCGGCGCAAGCTCCCGAACGCAAAGCGCGCGAGGATGCCGAGGCTCGCCTCGCCGGCGATGAACCACTCGTGTCCGAGCGCCGTGGCGAGCGACGCGCCGTACCAAATCGGTTTGACGGCGTCGCCCTTGGTGTCGCTCTCGAATTCGACGGCGAGGGCGGCCGTGGCGGACGCATGGAAACCGCGCTCGGGTCGCGGGTAGAAATCGACGAACGGACCGATGCGCAGCTGCGTCAGCTTCACGCTGTTGTCGTCGGAGCTGACGCGCCTGCCGTCCTCGATGAACACGGGATCGAGCACAGCCGTCCACAGGCTGCCGCCGACGACGAGCCCGCGCGCCGGGGTCCCGCCCACCTCGAGCGACGAGGTGGGGCCGAAACCGTCGACGCCCGTGCGCCGAGGAGAGCGCACGGAGCCCGTGACGAGCGCCCGCAGCACGGCGACTCCCGGCGCAGAGCGCAGCAAGAAGCCGTCGTGCCGGTAGGCGCCGTCCTCTGGACGACACGGAGCTGCTGCGTTCCGTGGCGCCTCGAGCGCCGACGGATCGGCGGGGGGCGCCGCCATCACGTGAGCAGAATGATCAGGATGACGCCGAGGATGATGATCGCGGCAGCAGTAGCGGTGATGACGATCGCGTCGCCGCCGCGGAAGTTCTTCGCTTCGCGCGAGATGGCTTCGCGCACGGCGTAACGTTCCTCGTCGCTGAGCGTCGGAGTGGACGCCGTGCGCGGGATCGTGATCACGCGCACGTGCGACGGACGGGGCGCCGGGGCTTCTCGTGCTGCCAAGCTCCGTGGCGTCGTGCCCGACACGCTCGCGGCGCGGGCAGGAACGGCATGGGCCAACATCAAACTGGTGATCAAGGCGATGCTGGTTTTTCTCATGCCGAGGAGCGGTGCAATCCGCGTGCCGGCGACGCCGTCAGCGCGCGGACGCTTGCGCGGGGGGCGTGGGGCGAAAGGTGACGATCGTCACTCCCTTGCTACGCATCCATTCCGTCGAGAAACCGTCGACGCTGTCGACCTGGAAGCCGCGATCGGGGTCGATCAGCAGCAAGCGAGCTTGCTTCGGCTCGTAGCCGACCACCACCTCATAGTGGAGCACTGCTCGCTTCGAATCGAGCGCTTTGCCCAACCCGACGAGCACGGGTCGCCCCTGCTCGAGCTCGTAGCGAATGTCGGCGAGGTTGCCGAAGAAAACGTAGGAACGTAGCCCCTCCTGGCGCGCGTAAGCGACGATGTCGCCGGCGCGCAGCCGCCGATTCTCCTGCCCGATCCGAGCCTCGATCGCGGACGGCGTCGCATCGCGGCCCCAGAATTTCAGCACCGACGCCAGCGCCGCGGCGCCGCAATCGTCGCGCGCTTCCTGTCTCACGACCGGAACGTCGCGCACCATCAGCCAGTTGCCCTGACGGGCCAGCACTTCCGGCTCGGCACTCGTCGCCGTACCTGCGTACGAAGCGCAACCGGCGCTCGTCCCGGCGCAGGCCGCGAGCACCAGCCAACACCCGAGGGTTCGTCGAGCACGCACGAATGGTATCGAAGGCATGGTTTTCCACTGGGACACCCTTCACGAAACGTGCCGGGGCCGCGCGCGTGGCTCGCTTGTACGATTCAGCGCGAATGCCCCACTGATTCGCCTTCAATCAGAGAGTGGATGGAGCGAGGCAAAACGCCAGCCCATGGCGATCCGCCGCGCCGCTCGGCTCCATCCCCTCCCCGGACGCCGTGCTCAGCGCAACTGCTTGCGGACCTTCTTCATGAAGGTCTGCGTACACTTTCCGTGGCTCCCCTCGTACTCGATGATCTCGCGAATGACGCGCGCCTTCGCTTCTTCGGCGAGGCCTGACGCCTTCACCTCGTTCGCGAGCACCGTGCCGTCGAAGGTCGCGGGCCACGTGGCTTTGGCCGGCGCCGCAGCCTTCTCGTTCGCTCGATGATGCGAAGCCTTCGTCTTCGTGACGTCGCGAAAGAGCGGCTCCTCGACGCGGCGCCCGGTACCGTGACACGCGGGGCACGTCTTCTCGCCGCCTCCGAACGAGTTCTTGATGCGTCCGTCTCCGCCGCAGACCCGACAGGATTCGATTTCCACGCCCGATCCGCTACGCCCAAATCAACCCGGCCGCCATCCTTTCGTAGGCCACGCGTCGAGGTTGAGGTAACTTCGAGCCATCTTCCCTCTCGAGCGTCGCGGAGACTTTCGTTCGCGGGCGGCCTTCGCAGGCGCGCTGTTCTGGAGCGGGCAGGTGTTGGCCCTTCCGGAGGCCACCTCCCCTCCCGTGGACCATTTCAAGCTTCCGAACGGCCTCGACGTGGTCATCGAGGAGAATCACCGCGAGCCGCACGTGGCGGTGTTGGTGTCCTACGACATCGGCACCCGCGACGAGCCGGACGGCTATTCGTCCCTCGCTCACCTCGTCGAGCACCTCACGTTCCGGCGCTCGCGGCACCTCCCGGACTATCGTTCATTCGAGCTGCTCGAGCGCGCCGGATGCGAGCGGATGAACGGAGAAACGCACGACGACCGCACGCTCTACTACGCCGTCGTCCCCTCGAAGGCGCTCCCGCTCGCCCTCTGGATCGAGAGCGAGCGCATGGGATTTACCCTGGAAGCGTTCGACGAGAAGGCGATCGAGCACGAGCGCGACGTGCTGCGCGCCGAGCTCGGCTTGCGGCAGTCGGGACACCGCCGGCTCATGGGACTCGTCGCGACCGCCCTCTACGGCGAGCAACACCCGTACGGCGACCATGGTGATCCCAGCCGCGATCTCGATGACCTCACGCTGCGCGATACCCAGTACTTTTTCCAGCGCGGTTACCGTCCCGACAACGCCCACCTCGTCATCGTCGGAGACGTGTCGCTCGCCGACGGGCACGCCCTGGCGGAGCGTTACTTCGCCGGCCTCGCGAATCCGGCCACGCCGCGCCCGGTCCGCCGGACTGTCACGCCGGCAAGCGCCCATGGCACGCGCATCGTGTACCGCTCGCGGGAGTACAGCTCGCTCCTCCTTACCGATTACCGCGCACCGCCGCGCGGAACGCCGGCCTACTTGGCGGCCAGACTCCTCACCTACGCGCTCCGCTTCATTTTGAAGCCCAAGCTCGTCGACCAGCAACGCGTCGCGCTCGCCCTGGACGTGGATCTCGACAACACGGCGATTGATTCACACTTCGTTTTCCAGATGATCCCGCGCGCGGGCGTCGGTTTCGAGGAGCTCGAGTCCGCGTTGCGGGCGACGCTCGCCCACATCACGGTAGAGAACCTACGGGACGCATTGCGCGAGGCGCGCGCGGGGCTCGTCGAGCACGAGTGGTTGACGATGGAGCATCCGCTCGCTCGCGCGCGCGCTCACGTCGACTCGCTGGCTTACGAAGGCCACCCCTCCAATCCACGGGAGCGTATCCAAGCGCTGGGCGAGCTCACCGTCGCGGATCTGGCGCCACTGCTCGCAACCTTCGCAAACCCGCTCGTCATCGCCGAGAAGCTGCACGACCGCTACGTTGGGCCCTCCGGCAGCGTCGAAGTGTTCGAGCCATGAAGTCGCCACGGCTCATCCCCCCGCACCTGCTCGGCAGGGTAGCGTGCCGCGCGCTAGCGCTCGTCGTGCTCGTCGCGGCGTGCAGCAATCGGGTCGCGCTCCCGGAGCCGACGCGCCCGCTCACGCCGAGCCCCGATGCCCCCTTCCGGGCCGCCCCGCCGCCCGTCGAGGCCACGCGCGTGCTTCCCCCCGACGTACGGACGGCCGAGCTCGCGAACGGCATGCGCATCCTCGTCGTCGAACGCCCGGCGCTGCCACTCGTGACCCTCGTGTGGGCGAGCCACGCGGCGCACGACGGCGACGCACCCCACGAAGCGGGCCTCGCTGCGCTCACGGCGTATGCCCTCACGCAGGGCACGCGCCTGAGCGATGGTCGCGAGCTCGCCTACTTGCACGTCAACGGCGAGGCGCCGCTGATCGCGGTCGACCGGGACGGAAGCGTCGTGAGCATTCACACGCCCGCCGCGGACGTGGCGGTCGGCGTCGACACCCTCGCAGCCGTCGTGCGACGCCCGTTGTTTACGCCCGCCGGAATCCAGGCGGCACGCGCCGATCAGCTCGAAGCGATGGGCCTCCGCTCACTCGCCATCGGCTATCGGCTGAGGGACGCTGCGTTGTTGGGTCTGTTCGGCGAGCAGCATCCTCCGGTCACGCCCTTCGGCAGCCACGCCAACGTGGTGAAGCTCACGCCGGCCGCGGTGTCGAGCTTCCACGCCGCTCACTACGCCCCGGAAAGCAGCGCGCTCGTCGCCGTCGGAGCGCTGACGCTCGCGCAGGCCGTCGCGCTCGCGAACGCTCATTTCGGGGACTGGCCGCGAAGCGCTGCACCGCCTGCGCCACCTGCCCTCGCGCCGCCGCGGCCCCGCGAACCGTCGCGGCCCATCCAGGGACTGATGGGCGGCGGCAGTCGCGCTCACTTCGTTTTGGCCCTGCCCTGCCCGAGCGCGGGCGACCCTCGCGAATCGGATCTCGACCTGTTGGCGATGGTTTTTGCGAACCTCCCGCTGTCACGCACGACTCGCCTGCTCCGTCACGAGGAAGGCATCAGCTATTCGATCTCCGCCCGCTGCGAGACGAGCCGCCACCTCGGCACCTTCTGGGTCGAGTTCGCGGTCGAGCCCGAGCGCGGCGGCGACGCGCTCGCTATCGTCATGAACGAGATCAAACGCCTGCGCGAAGAGGACGTCCCCGCAGCGGAGCTCGAGCTCGCGAAGATCCAGCTGCTCGGCCAAATCGGCGGCTACCTTTCGACCAATGCCGGCATCGCCCGCATGCTCGCCATGACGTTCATGCACGGCGAGCCGCCCGACATCCTCACGCGCCAAATCGAGCGCATCCAAGTTGCAACGAGCGCCGAGCTCCGCGCGAGCGCCAAATACTTTTGGAACCGGCACCTCGGCATTGCCACCTACGGAGCTCGCGACCTCATCGAGGCCGGTCTGGCGCGTTTCGGGAACGCGGAGTGGTCGAGCGTTCACGACTAAAGGACTGCGGACGGCGACCCGAACGAAGAGCCGCCGTCCTTGCCACCGCAGCCCGACACCGCCTCGTCTAGTGCTTGAGGCAGAGCGAGACGCAGCTCGTCGTCCCGAGCTCGTCGATCTTCTGGCAGTCGCCGAGGAGGTCCGTCTGGACGTGCAGCCCAGTCGCGTAGTCGTAGTAGCTGCAGAGCTCCTTCTTCGGCTGGTCCGACTGCGAGCGCTGGTAGTGGCCCACGATCTCGCCCGGGATGGCGCCGGTCAGCGACATCGGATGGTAGTAGGCGCCGCGCAGGTACGGGTTCGGGACGCCGCTGTAGTCGGTGTCCTTCTCCCACGGATCCGGATCGGTGAGCACCGTCTCGCCGTCGTTGCGAATGACGAAGCCCGGGAAGCCGGCGGCGCACTGCTGCGCACAATCGCCCGGGCTCTTGCAGCTCGTGGGCATGCCGTTCGGATAGGTGACGGCGTACGCCGTGTTGATCTTGAGCTGCGCGAGGATGGCCGGGCGTTCCCCGGTCTCGGGCCAGTTGTTCGGGGGCAGCGCCGCGCCGATCTTTTCGTAGGTGTCGCCGTCCGGTGTGCCGAACTCCTGGATGAACTTCCAGTCCGGACAGTCCGAGATGCCGCTCGCGTCGAAGGCGTCCTTCCACTGTGCCCAGCGGCCGCCGATGCATTCCTTGGCGACATCGAGCTGGGTCGGGATGCCCTGGAGGATGTCGCGCGGGTATTGGAGGCCGAGGAAGTCGTCGATGTTCTCGAGCATCGAGTTGTCGAGCGGACACTCGTCGAAGTTTCGAACGAGGGCGCCGTCGTCGTTGAGCTTGTAGGAGTATTGGTCGATGCGGCCGAGACACGCGACGGTCCACGTCGCGAGCGAGGCGCTCAGCGTGTTGAAGCTCGAGCAGTCCTGCACGCTGATGCGCACGTTCGCCTTGCCCGTATCGAGCGTGATCGTCCCGTACGAGCTCGCGAACGTGAAGATCACGTCGATGGTCTTGCCGCGCTTGATGTCGAACGAGGCCGGGTTCGCCGACGTGAGCTTCGCGCTCACCGGCTTGAAGGTCGAGTCGTTCGGGCCCTTGGCCTGGAGCTCCCAGCCTTTCTGAAGCTCGATCCGATACGACCCGACCGGCAACGTCTCCTGATCCACGGGCGTGTCCGCCGGGGGCGAGACCGTGCGAGTGAAGCTCGACGTCGTGGCCTTGATGACGAACTTGGCCTGCGCGAGGCGGTACTTCACGCCCGCGCTCGTCGCCGTGAGCGGCAGCTCGAGCGTACCGGAAGCGCCGACGCCCTCCGCGTCCGACGAAGGGTCGAGACCAGCATTCGAGCAGCCGCCGAGAGCTGCTGCCATGGTGAGAACGCCTAGAACCCCCGCACGGATCACTTGGATCGACATCCCGCTACCTCCTTGGGTGGGAAAAGCCCTAACAGACCAGACCGCCACTTGATACCAACCCCGGCCGCAGCTCAAGCGCGTTTGTTGAGTCTCCTCGCCGCGAGGCCCCTCGGAGGCGACCTAACCGCTCGACTCAGCGAAGCTTCTTCGGCGATGGCAGCGGCGCCGTGACGACATCGCTGCGAGCCAAATTCTCCGCTATGCTGCGCTACGTCATGGGCAGAGTGTGGCCGATCGCGCTCGCAACGGCCTCAGCAGCCTTCTTGCTCGCGGCCAGCGGCTGCGGAGATAGCGAGCGACTCGACCCCGGCACAGGGAATGCCGGCGCCGGGGGTCACACCCTCTCGGGTGAAGGCGGCGGCGGGCACGGTAACGGTTCCGGCGACGCCGGAGCCGGCGAGCTCGGCGGTGAGGGCGCGCTCGCGGGCGCCGGCATGAACGACGGCAGCGGCGGCGTGGACGGCGGTAGCGGCGGCTCCCGTCCGCACGGCGGCAGCGGCGGGACCAGCGCGGGGGGCACCGGGAACCGGGGCGGGACCGGGACCGGCGGCACGACGAGCGGCACTGCTGGTGCGGGGGAAGAAGGCGGCGACAACGGGCTCGCCGGTGAGGGCACCGGCGCGACGGGCGGCATCACTCAGCTCGACGTGTGCGTTCGCCTGTCGTCTCAGCCGAGCACGATCGCGTGGGACGTGTCGCGCGCGTTCGAGATCTCCGTCAACACCGATTGTCGGATCAATTGGGTGCGGCTCCTT